>JAQBYB010000114.1 GCA_027624235.1 Pseudomonadota bacterium
TTTCTTCCATCGGTGGCGGTGATCGCCTACGATTGGCTCAGAATTGAAGGTTATCTGGGAAATGTCAGTTTAAGGACAGCATGTTGTCGAACATCGCCGAATCGACCAACTGTCCCTGGCCGGTGCGCGCACGCATGAACAGCGCCTGGGTGATGCCGAAGGCGGTGGTCAGCCCGGAATGGATGTCGGCCATGCCATAAATGGTCCAACTCGGCGGTTTATCGGCGAAGCCGACGATGTTCATGATGCCGCTCATGGCTTCGGCGACGATGTCGAAGGCGGGGCGATCGGAATAAGGCCCGCGCATGCCGTCCATGCGCCCGAAGCCCGAAATAATCGCCCACACCATTTCCGGTTTGAGGGCGCGCATATTCTTGTGGCCGAGGCCGAGTTTGCTCATCGATCCGGGGCGCGGGTTTTCGACGACGACATCGGACGCCATCGCCAGCTTGCGGAAGATGTCCTGACCCTTGGGGTCGCGCAGGTTGAGACCCAGGCTTTTTTTATTGCGGTTATAGGCCATGAAGCCGGCGCCTTTTTTGACGCCGTCCTTTTCCGCGAACGGCGGCATGGCGCGTCTGGGATCGCCGCTGCCGGGGCGTTCGATCTTGATGACCTCGGCGCCGGCATCGGCCAGCGCCATGGTGCAGTAGGGGCCGGCGATGTATTGCTCCAGCCCGGTGACGCGGATGCCGGACAGCGGTCGGTCGGTGGCGCTGCTCATGGGATTTACTCTAATCCCCGATCCATTCGACGATGGTGGAGACGCCCTGGCCGACGCCGACGCATAACGTCGCCAGACCGTAAAACGGGCGCGGCGCATCCTTGGCCCGGCGCTTCATCTCATGAATGAGCGTGGTCAAAATTCTGGCCCCCGAACACCCGGTCGGATGGCCCAAGGCTATGGCGCCGCCGTTGACGTTGGTGATGGCGTGGTCGAGGCCTAAGCGCCGCATGCAGCCGAGCGACTGGGCGGCAAAGGCTTCGTTGAGTTCGATCAGGCCGATGTCGGCGATGGTCAGGCCTAAGCGCGCCAGTAGTTTTTCCGTCGCCGGCACCGGGCCATAACCCATGACGCCGGGATCGACCCCGGCGGTGGCCGAACCGCACCAGCGGACCATCGGCTTAAGGCCCATCTGCTTGGCTTTGCCCGCTTCCATCACCAACAGGGCCGCCGCGCCATCGTTGATGCCGCTGGAATTTCCGGCGGTGACGGTGCCGCCCTTGCGGAACGCGGGCTTGAGCGCGGCCATGTCTTCGACCGACGTGGCCAGCGTGCAATGTCCGTTTTCCCGGGTATAGCGGGGGTGTTCATCGGTGTCGACGATCACCGGGTCGCCTTTTCGCTGCGGCACTTCGATGGGCACGATTTCATCCTTGAAGCGGCCTTCGTTGATGGCGTTGACGGCGCGGGTGTGACTCTCGACGGCGAAGGCATCCTGGTCTTCGCGGCTGATCTGCATTTCCTCGGCGATGTTTTCCGCCGTCTCGCCGAGGCTGATGATCGGATACAGTGCATCCATTTTCGGATTGTTGTAACGCCAACCGACGGTGGTGTCCCACATTGTCGGCGGCGTAAAGGTCGGCACCCGGTCCGGCTTCGGCATGCTCCACGGCGCCCGGCTCATGGTCTCGACGCCTGAGCCAATAAAGATTTCGCCTTCGCCGGCGATAATCGCCTTGGCGCCCTGGTTGACGGCCTCCAACGCCGACGCGCAGTTGCGGTTGACGGTGACGCCGGGGATCTCGGCAGGAAACCCGGCCAACAGGGATGACATCCGCGCGACGTTGCGATTGTCCTCACCGGCCTGGTTGCCGCAGCCGGCATAAACGTCATCCAACAGCGCCGCGTCAACGCCGGTGCGTTGCATCAGCGCCTTGAGGACATCGGCCAACAGGTCGTCGGGGCGGGTATGGGACAGGCCACCGCCGAATTTACCGATGGGGCTGCGGACCCCATCAATGATAACGACATCCTTCATGGTGATATTATCTCTGTGGTTGCGGCGATAATAATGATGACGGCGGCCTCAGGGTCTCGGCGGCCGGCGGCGCCATGATCATGGGGGCAGGGGCAGGGGTTCCCGCCCGGGACGGTGGGGTAAAGGGATTGGCTTCTTCCCTCATTTTTTCCCTGGGCGACACGGTAATCATGACTTCCGAGCCGCGGATTCGGTTGGGCTGGATCGCCATGGTCATCACCCGGTTCTGGCGATCATACGCCAAGATGGAAGTCTGGGCGCGGGCCGAGGTGATTTTCCGCCAGCCGTAATTGGGCAGCTCACGGGTATAGAACTCGAACATGGATTCCGCCGAATGGCTGGTGTCGAAGGTCAACTGCCCATACCAGATATCGGTGCCGACGATGACGGTTTTGTCGACATTGATCTTGCGACCCTTGGGAACCGGAATGTCGGAGTATTCAACCTGCGCCGCTTGCTGTTTGGCGGCGCCAGCGGAAGGGCTTTTTCCGCTGGCATCGGACCGGCTCATCGGCCCGGCCCCAGGGGCGCAGGCGATCAGGATCAGCGAGGCGAAGATGATGACGACGGTCGATAACCGCGCCAAGGGGTGAGTGGAAGGCCATACAAGGGTGGATTTCAGCATCTCGAATTCTCCTCCATAACGGATGCACAACCGACGCGCATACCATGGGCAGGCCCCCCTGCGTCCAGTGTGGTCAAACCTATATCATTGGCGCGTTAAAAAACAATAACCGGGGGCCAGGGCCGGGGATGCGGAAATAAAAAGGTAGGCAATGGTGGGCATTGGTCGGCATTCGGTGGACATCGGGTGGACATTCGGTGGACACCGGGTAGGCATTGGGTAGTCATCAAGTGGACATCGGGTAGTCATTTTCTCAAGTTATTTATTTTTCACTATTTTCGACGTATTGGGAAAACTTAGGGTGTTCTTGCAGTGATTATATTTAAAAATCCTACTATTAGAAATAATAAGGAATAAGATCATATTTTTTCAGGAATGTCAAGATTGAAAAGGGCCCCATATTCGCGGTGGAGGAGACCGCCATAACCGGACGAGCCGCTATCGGCGCTCCAGCACAATCAAGTCCGACACGAAAAAATGCCACGGACTTTCGGCAATCCCCGGAACGACCGCTCGCAACATGACGTTCAAGAGCACCCTGGAAGCGCGCGGGATTGGATAACGGTTAAAGGCAGGTTCATAGACAAGCCGCCGGTAGCCGCTATCGGTGAGGGTGCGCTTCAGTCCGTCGTAACCGTCTTCGCCCAGCGACAGGAAATTCTTGGCGATTTGGTAGATATCTTACCGTCTTATCGGCGGGATGACGGACGATTGACAGCGGAATGGGGGCCGGTAATGCCCGGTTTTTCGTTCATTGAAGCTGTCATTCAATATTCACCCGAAGAAAAGGCGTCTGAAGTGCCTTACCCCGGTCTTGCCGCATTTAAGACCGCGCGAGAATCCAGAGACCGCCATTTTGGCAGCGAGACAATGCCTTAGATTTTTATCTTGTTTTTTCGACGTATTTTTTTGGCAACGATAATGCGAAGATCAGACGCCGGTTCGGGCAGAACATTCTTTCATCGTCTCAAATTACGTCAGATATCTTTCTACTTTGCACTCAACCCCGTTTCTTCGAAGCGCTTTGGCAAAGGCTTCCGCGTATGCCGTGGCCCGATCTACGGATTGACTGTTGGTTTCGGCAGAAAAGGCCGTACCGCCATGATAGTGATCGCGATCCCCATTGCCAGAAGTTTTAAGCCAACGGGCAAATCCTTTTCTTGCGTCAGGGACTACAACGTAAGCGCCGCCACACTCGCCTTCCATGAAAAGCTCACCGCCTTGAATTTTCATGGGCGTTGGCACGCACTCCGATTCAGCGCGTTCACCGGCTCTTCTCGCCATATCGAAAAGCGCCTGCCATCGTTCATTTCCGCGAAGGTCTGGAGATACAACTTCCAGACTTTCTGAGTTCGCATAGGATGTGATCCCCTTATTCCCCGGATGCGCCGTGACAAGTCTCGCTCGTTTCAACGGCTCTACAATCCATGCTGTGTTTACGACAGCGGTTTGCCCATTGCGCCCCTGAATCGTCAGCGAGGCGCTAAACCTGATCCCGTGGCTATCAACCCGGATATCTTCAAATGATGCCTTGCTCAAGGCGTCTATGAACTGCCCTTGAAGAAATCGCCAGTCACCGGTCACGATTCCGAGCGCCCGCTCAAAAAATATCGCCTTGCTTTTACCCTTCTCATGCAACGGATTCAGTAAATATTCTATGATTTTGCGCGCCTGCACCTCGACTTCGTCAGGCGCGCTCGGCAATTGCTTCAGGTCCCAATCGAATTCGATTGATAAATCTTCCCCCCGCGCACGAGATGATAAACCGGATGCAAGCCGTTGATGAACATTGAGTGTACCGCGATTTTTCAATCTCATTGCAGTAATCATTGCTCTCTCGCTTAATTTTTCAGGGATAAGTATGGCTGGAAAACGTTTGGAGAATTCCTCCGCTGAAAGCGCAATAATCCCCTGTTGTGAAAATTCGTTTGCTCCATAGAAATCACCATCAAGATAGCCTTCGATCCCAAGGGGCATGTAAACCGCTCCCTTCTCAATGAAGGCGTCACGAAAAAGGGAATTCACCATCAGTTCCCGCTGAAGAGGGTTCGATAGGTCCGGGACAACGGCGCCTAAATAACACGCGTGTTTTCGCAAATGGCTATCCATGGAGACGCGACATTTAGATGGAAACGACGGGACAAAAATGCAGTAGAGCGTATGTCTGTGCATCAGCAACTCGGGCAGCTCGACAAGATTTAACGTGTGCCATTGACTTTCAAAGGCATTGGAGATGTCTCCGATAAGTAACATGAAAAAATCCATATCCGCATGTTTCTCGATCCCGCTCGACCGCGAACGAATATCTATGCGCTTCACTTTTCTGGATTTTGTCGTGAACACGCGGGAGGGTTTATAACAGAGCGAGGTCAAAAGAAGATCGCCGCGCATTACGAGTGAGCGCGTCGCCTTCATCCTGTCAACAGATTTGAGGGCACAGAGAAAACTGGAATCAAACTTATATCCGTAGGCACCACCCGCTTGCGGGTGATCGGAGTCGAATAAAAATAAAACAGGTTCTGTTTTAATCGTTGTCATGCCCGATCTATTAAACGACCAGATTGTGGAAAAGTCGAACCCCAAAATCCTGCGACCCGGTGTTCGACATAGTATGGCGCGCGCGACGGTTCCGCCGCGCTGATGCGCCGTTTGCCTTGAGGCCGTGCGGCCCGGCTCCAAAGAGCGCTCTGTAGCGCTCTTGAAAATCAGTGCGGTTTTTTCTTGGAATTTCGACGGCGGCGCTTCGGCCGCCGGACGTTGATGGCGGAAGCATCGATGGTGGTTTTGATATGAGCCGCATAATGCTTCTCGATCATCTCGACGCTCGTGCGGCAACCCTCGACGATATCATTGCTTCAGTTTTATGAGCAAACAGGTCGTTGACCGTATATATTGAAACGCCCGTCCGCGTCATTAATCGTTGGGTGAGCCGGAGGGCCAAGTTTGCACCCCAATTCAATCCCTGTTCGGTTATTGTTGCGAAATGACGTTTGAATTAATCACGGCGCTTGCCGCCTTTGCCCTGGTCTCATCGATCACGCCGGGGCCCAACAACCTGATGCTGATGGCGTCCGGGGCCAATTTTGGTTTCCGCCGGACCCTGCCGCACATGTTGGGCGTGGCGCTGGGGTTTGTCTTCATGCTGTCGCTGATCGGCGTCGGACTGGTCCGGGTGTTTGATGCCTTTCCCGTCAGCTACATCCTGCTGAAAGGCTTCAGCGTCATCTACCTTTTGTATCTGGCCTTCAAGATCGCAACGGCGGCGCCAATGCAAAATGCTGATAGCGTCGGCCGCCCCTTCACCTTTCTCCAGGCCGCGCTTTTTCAATGGGTCAATCCGAAAGGCTGGGCCATGGCGCTGACCGCCGTCAGTGTTTACGCGCCGTCGCAAAGCCCCGCCGCCATCGGCATCGTCGCGCTTGTGTTTGGCGCTATTAACTTGCCATCGGTCAGCACCTGGACCCTCATGGGCCAACAGATTCAGCGCCTGCTGACCAGCCCGCGGCGGCTCCGCGCCTTCAACATCGCCATGGCGGCGCTATTGGTGGCTTCGTTATATCCGGTGTTGATGGGCTGACGACGGGTAGTCGCGGCAAGCGTCTGATTTTAAGGCAACTTGGTATAAGTCGCCGGCGTTTCGGTTTCGATGGGCGACGGGAACTCGTTGAAAAGGTCGCGGATAAACGGCGACGTCCAGATGTAGAAGGCAATAAGACCATTGGCGGCAATCACCGCCCATTCCACTGGCCCGTAGGTGGACAGCGCCAATTGCGTGCGATAGCCGAAAAGGGCCAGGAACAGCGTGATCGAGAAAAGCATCAACCAACGCCCGTGTTTCCATATCAAGCGGGGCAGGGCTTTTGCCTTGGGGCTGCGCAAGCCGATCACCAGCAACAATGCCAAGGGCAGGATATCGGTGATGTTGTAAACCGGGCTCAAAAAATCGATGAGATATTCGGTCCCCTGCCGCGGGCCGCGCTTAAAGCTCATGGCGCCGATCATAAAAAGCAACAATATGTGCCGGCACAAGAACACCAGGCTCAATATCAATGGCCAGTTCGGGCGCAGGACGCCATCAACGTTGTAGCGCAGGTAGTCATATTTGAAGGTTTTGTTGGACATGATTCGATTTCCCAGGGAATTCACGAAAATTTTTGGGGCTGTACCAGATAACCCATAAAAGGTGTTATCATGGGCAGTATGAGAAAAAGCCGCTTAA
>JAQBYB010000115.1 GCA_027624235.1 Pseudomonadota bacterium
AGCAAATAAAACAGTGGGTTAGGCTGTATTTAACTTAGTTATCTAGGACAGCCCCAACCTTAATTTACCTTTTGCGAGTCCCAAGGACCGCATATTGGCCACCCAGCGGGCACCATCCCAACGCCGGCTCTAAGGAACGCAGGGCGCTGAATACTCGAGGAAAAAAGACAATGTAATCCCTTTGCACCAAAATCAATCCCGTTGCGGCCATCAGGTTCCTCGTTTCGGCAGATTTCAGAAGGATGGCGTCCTTATCGAAGGGGCAGGTATCCACCGTGTGCCGGGTCAGCGGATTAAGGGGATTGTGTTCGAAAACCACAAGGGACCCACCTGGGCAAAGTCGGGAACTGGCATCGACGAGGGTCGCGGCACGCTTTTCGGGCCGGATGTGATGCAGGACTCCGGCGAGTACCGCGATATCGTAATCCGTATTTAAATCGGCGAGATTTGAGGTAAACCGTCCCGTCCCCCTTGCATCGGGGGAGATTTGCTCAAGGCTGGCCATTGAGGGATCATAACCGTCAACGGAAATGCCCGGTATCAAACGGCGGAGCGCACGGGATAGGTTGCCGACGCCGCAACCGAAATCAAGGATTCGGGAGTCCGGTCCGATCTCAAGGCGTCGAATCAGATACGAAACCTTGTATTCGGCGAAGTAATCCGGCATTTCGCCAGAGGCCCGAAGGCCGTACTGGAGCGACCGGTTGTAATCCTTGGCGTAGGCGTCGAATTCCGTATCTGTGTCCTTACCCATATTTTTATCAACCATTGGCGGCGACCATACGGCGGATGCCTTCGCTGAGCGTAACGCTTGGCCGCCATCCGGTAGCGGCAGCGAATGTGGCGCCGTCGCCGACGACCCATGGCTCCTCCTCATCCCGTTTCGACAGCGCTCCAAAATGCAGCAGGTCCCGAGGCTTGTTCATGGCATCGGCGACTTTTTCGACGACGGAGCGGACCGTCACCGGCTGCCCGGAACAGACATTGTAGGTCCGATGGGCTTCAAGGTTCTTTGCGTCCCAGGCGGCCACGAACGCCCGAGCGGCATCGTCGACATAGATAAAGTCCCGAACTTGATCGCCCGGGGTCAGGTCGATTGCCTGGTCCGCGCCGAGGCCTTTAATCAGACTGGGGATCAGGCGGGTTTCAATTTCTCCGTTTCCGTAGACGTGAAATAGTCGCAGCGTTACCATGGGAACGCCCAAATCCGGTGCCAGGGAAGTCCCCAGCGCGCTCGCCGCCGCTTTGGCGCGGCCATAATCTGAAACAGGCGTCACCGGATGGTCCTCGGTGATCGGTGTTGCTTCCACGGCAGGGCCGTATTCCGACCAGCTTCCGGCATGCAGGAAAAGTCTGGGGGGACTTTTGGCGCAAGCCCGCAATAGCTTTTCGACGAGCCCGGCATTGCCACGGGCCAGATTGTCCGGTTGGCGCTGCTCCGGCCGAACGCCGGCGGCGGCAAGATTAACGACGACTTCGGGGGCGGCCTTTTCCAGCGACCGTTCAATCGATGGCCCGTCATTGGAATCGGCATAAAAAATCTTCAGCCCTGCCTGTTCGGCTAATCGGTTCTGGTGTCCGCGATCCGTGAACGCCAGGGCCATGGCAGGAATATTTTTTTCCTTCAGATGTCGGAGCAGGGCTTGGGCGATAAAACCGGTTGCGCCAACTACCAGCACGGAGGATGGCCCGGAGCTCACGAAAGCCGCTCCATATAATCCTTGATCTGTTGAATGGTCAGTTCCGTGATCCGGGATGGATCGTCGCGATGGGTGCGGTACCAATCAACAGTCAAACCGATGCCGTCGTTCAGGCTGAGAACGGGTTTGTAATCCAATCGCGTTCCGGCCTTTTCGATATCCAGATACAAAAGCCCCGCTTCCTGGGGTGAGTTCGGGTCCGGTCGGTTTTCGATGCTGCCCTCGCCCCAGGTTTCGACGATCCTGGAGGCGATATCTTTGACCGGAACCATGTCATCGGCGTTGGGGCCGAAATTCCAGCCTTCGGTAAAATCTTGTTCACCGTTCATCAGCCGTGCGCCTAACATCAGATAGCCCCGGAGGGGCTCCAAGACATGTTGCCAGGGACGAATCGAATCCGGATTTCGGATGACGATGGGCTGTTGTGAATAGACGCTTCTGGCGATATCCGGTACCAGCCGATCCTCAGCCCAATCGCCGCCACCGATGACGTTGCCGGCGCGCGCTGTGGCGACCAGGGGACCGTCCGGATCAGAGAAAAAGGACTGCCGGTAAGCCCCGGTGGCCAGTTCAGCACATCCTTTGCTGGCGCTATAGGGGTCGGACCCGCCCATGGGGTCGCCTTCACGGAAGCCTTTCGCCTGCTCGTTGTTTTGATAGCACTTGTCGCTTGTTACAACGACGGCCGCCTTCAGGCCGGGAGCCCGGCGGCACGCCTCGAGCACATGAACGGTGCCCATGAGGTTGCTGGCGAAGGTCTCGATAGGTTCCTGATAGGACCGCCGGACCAGGGACTGGGCCGCCAGATGGAAAACGATTTCGGGCCGGGCCTGCTCGAACGCCTTGGTCACGGCGTCGATATCCTTGAGGTCGGCGATCACCGACGTCAGACCATCGGCGACACCGGCGTCTGAAAAAAGGTTGGGCCGTCCGTTTTCCGGCGGCAGTGCAAAGCCGGTGACGTCGGCCCCTAATTGTTTCAGCCATAATGCCAGCCAGGCACCCTTGAACCCCGTATGGCCGGTGATCAGGACACGGGCGCCTCGAAACCCGGTGATCGCGTTAAGGCCGTTTACCACTTTTTCCAGGGCGCGTCGCCCGACTGCCAAAGGGATTCCAGCTCGTTCTTTTCGCGCAAGGTGTCCATCGGTTTCCAAAATCCGTCATGGCGATAGGCCATCAATTCGCCATCGTTTGCCAACTTGCTCAGGGGTCCGGCCTCCAACGAGATGCTGTCACCGCTAATGTAGTCGATGACGTCGGGCTCAAATACGAAAAACCCGCCGTTGATCCAGCCCACCTGGGCCGGGGATTTCTCAGCAAAGTTGACGACTTGATCGCCGTTGATGTCCAATCCGCCGAACCGGGCCGGAGGATGAACCGCCGTGACCGTGGCAAGCTTGCCGTGGGCACGATGGAATTCAACCAATTGAGCAATGTCCACGCTTCCGACGCCGTCGCCGTAAGTGACCATGAACGTCCCTTGGCCGATCACATCCTTCAACCGGTTGAGGCGCCCGCCGGTCATCGTATCCAAACCGGTATCGACGATCGCAACCCGCCAGTCAGGATGCGGGTTTTTGGCGAAGTGGTCTTCGATCACCTTGGCTTTGTACCCGCAGGCGATGACAAAATCCTTGAACCCGTGCGCGGCATAGATGTTGAGGATATGCCACAACATCGGCTGACCGCCTATCTCAACCATGGGCTTCGGGATTTTTTGCGTCTCTTCGCTGAGCCGGGTTCCGTATCCTCCGGCCAAGATGACGACTTTCATTTCATGGGGCACGATGATTGATCCGCTGGCGGGGGTGTATGGGGTTTAAAAAAATCATTGGCAGGCGACGGTATCACCGGGCCTGGCCCCGATCAACGAAGCGCCTGAAAGCCCCTTTTTTAGGGAACAAACCGGCGCAAAACATCTTTCACGTTTGGGCGGTGATAAGTGAACCTGATCTCTCTGGCACCGGGCGGAACTTGAACGCCCATTTGAATGTGATTGACCGACACGATGTCGAGGGGTTTGCCGTCGGCGGTGGCGCGCCAGAACTGCACGGCGATGGTATTGACGACTAGGACACCACCGTCCGGCGCGTACGTGTCTGCGGTAAAGCCGTCTTTTATCCGAGCATATTTATTGACCCTCAGGCTGGTTTGGACGCCGCCTAGTGCGGCCTCATCCGATTGGCGAACGACAACAACCCGTCCCGGGCCGGTGACTTCTTGTTCCATTTTCCTCAGATACTGCGCATCGCTCATGGCATCTGGAGCAATCACCAAGCGGTCGGCGGCAAAAACCTGTGGATAAGGGTCGGGCAAGGCATAGACATAAAGATCGGGGAAGTTGGACAGTCGGTCGACCCGGTCTTTCATATAGTCGGCGAAATGCTCACTCCTTGCGTCCCTGGTCATCGGCGGTGCTTTCGGCCCGGCGACTAGGCGCAGCCCATCCTCTTCCATGGGCAGAGGGCTGAGAATGAAACCGACGTTTGCCGCCCGCAGCAAAGGAAAGGAGACCTGCTGGCCGATTCCCCGGTATTTTCCGTCCCGCCATTTCGACCAATCCACCATCAAGCGCGGGTCGTACCCGGATTCGAGGTTTGCCCCTCTGTAAATGCCGGTCTTATAGTATGTCGAACGCTCTTTGGGTTCGAGCATCATGAACATGTCGAATCCCTCAAGCCCGTAGAAGCCAGAGGCCAGGCCAGACTCCGGCCCCAGGTCGCGGACGCGGAGCGTAATAACTCGGAACGGCTCCTTGGGCTTCCAGTCGCCGACCAAGGAAGCGGCGATGGAATGGTACTGGTTTTGGCCTCCGTGATAGAGAAAGTTGGCAACATTATAAACCTTGAAGTGGACCAGCATGCCGATCGCCAGGGCCAAAACTAGAGCCCCGCCGGCACCCCGATAACCAGCCATCCACCAGCCCTTAGGCAGGCGAACCACGTCCGCCGCACGAACCAGCGGCAGCAGCATAAGGGCAGTTATGGCCAGCATCACATAGTGATGGGAAAGATTGTTCGCGGCGCCCAATCCGATAGTCTGGAACGGGAACAGAATCAGGAACACATAAAGCGCGAACAGGGCCGCGATACCGGCTGTCCAACGCCAACGGGCTTCATCACGACAGAACCACAAGATTGCCAGGGATACGAGGGCGAGCAGCGCAACCCTGTTTTCCTGGGCCCGCATCACCAGACTCTGTACCGATTGGTAGACCTGCTCCAGGGGTAACGTCTTTAGGTCGGTGAAGCTGCCCCGGTTGGTAAGGGGCGAAATCTGGAGCATGGCGTAGATCGGCTCTGCCCAATTGACCAGAACGGCGGCAAACAAAACGACAAGCGAAATCGCCACCCGGAGATTGACCCGCCTCAACATGAGAGCAGATAGGCCGATGCCTGCGAACATCGCCTCGACGACATGGGTCGGGTCCAGGTAAACCGCAGTAACGATGGCGGTGGGCATGGCGTACCGCCAGTAGCGTTGCGCGTCGGAGCGGGCGACGAAAACGTAAATGGCGAAGGGAAGAAAAGAGAGCGCGGCGCCGATAGAATAAGTAACGAAGTTCAGATAATTGGTGGAAACGGTAAACAATGCCGCGGCCGCCGCACAGGTCAGTTCGTCGGCCTTGGAGGTGTGGCGGCACAGCAGATAAGCGCCCCAAAAACCGACGCTGACGACGATGGCCTTGTGGACCAGAATGGCGACCCAGACCGGGAAAATCGAGAACCAGATTAATTCCGGCGATATCAGCTGAATTCCCGGTGAAAGTGCCGTGTAGACATCGGCCCCGCCGCCGATGTGGTGGCCAAATTGGCCGCCCAGGTGCTGATTTATCAGGTAAAGAAAAAAGGAGGGGTAGTGATCGCCTTCGTCATCCATGTGGATGTAGGAGTTTTCGCCGAGGAAGTAATATTCAAACAGCCATACTGCGGCCCAGATCAGGAAAAAGGGGACGGCGCTACGGATTTTGGGCTGCCACCGAAGCAAGACGACGAGCGCGAACGCGAACGCGGCGACGCCTAACCCATCCGCCAGAAGGAGAGCTTTATTGAATAAGGTCACTATGGGTAGATTTTTTGCATTCGAGTGGAGAGCTAAAGGTTTTCCCGGTGAAGGTACGCCAGGCGGTGTCGGGTCGCCATATCGCCGGTGCCGCGCGGATGCCAGAACGGCGGCGTCTTTGAATAAAACAATTGGCTCCAGGGGCTGATGTCGTCAACCAGAATTTCGTCGTCGGCGTGCCAGGGGTAGCTGTCGAAACGGGCTTCCGTTCCATCCATCAGTTTTTTGACTCGCTTGTTACAGCAATAGAACAACGTGCGGTCCGCCGCATTGGCGCGCAGGATGCGGAAATAACCTTCGATAACCGGCGGGTCCATTTCCTGCATGGAGTGGACGTTAACGGCTATGCCGATGGGTGCATTTTCGATCATCGGCGCGTTATCCGCCTGCACGGCGATGAGGCTAATATCGGGTCGCTCAAGGGCCTGGGCGAGGTCTTCGGGGTTTCTAACCAACGCAAGACCGGCATCGGGGACGGCCTTACCTATATATATGAGGTCCAACAGCAAAGACCGGGTCAGATTGACGGCAATGGCTTTTCTCAAGGGTGACGCCAACATAATCAGCGAGGTCATGACGCCGTAGCCGTCGCCGATGATCAAGTTGCACGAGCCTTCCGACGTGATGTCAGCATGCTGGCGAATGACGGCCAACGATAGAGTTTGGCGGACCATGTCGTGGGTAAACTGGCGCCCCTGGCGACGGGCAACGAGACGACCCAAGCGTTGGCATTCCGGGAAGTCTTTGAGGTGCCGCCCCATGTGGCGGAAGGGCGCCTGTAAAATCCAATGGGCGGCGGAATAGAACAGCCCCCTTTTCGTCGACACACTGCCCAACACGCTCTTGCCCTGAAGCTGGCCGTCCGCAGTCATCCGGACGTTTTGAATCTCGTGTTCCCAATAGGATGACCGTGCGACCTCGGGGTTTTCGACCTCGGCGTAAAGGGCTTCCAGAGCCATCTTTCC
>JAQBYB010000116.1 GCA_027624235.1 Pseudomonadota bacterium
CGGAGCCACGCTCCCGTTGATTGGCGCGTTGCTGGGTCACACTCAGGTTCAGACGACCCAGAGGTATGCTCATCTTGCCGATGATCCGTTGCGTGAAGCGACTGCGAGGGTTGGCGCCGTGGTCATGGGCAGCGGGGTGGCTGAGGTTGTTAAGATCGAAAGAGGATGAATGTTGGGCTTCGCAGACCGGCGAATGCCATAAGTAACTGGCGCCAGTACAGCGCGTTGAGTAGGGCCACGGCTAAAAAGTGAGCGATATTGCGAAAGGCGACAGATGATAGACCGGGAGAAAAGTCAGGGCTTTTTTTTAGTTGCCGATTTGCTGCAGGGCAAATTCGATCGGGCTATAGAATTGCTTGAAAGCAAGGACGATATTCCGTTTGTATTTCGTAGGGCACTCGCAAGCATGATGAGGAAGGACCCTACAAGTAGCGAATTACAACTATTTGTCCACCGCCGCGATGGAAGAAAAGGAGCCCCGATGGATCCTTTGGACAGGCAATTAAGGAAAATTGAACTTGGAGAACGCGTTCACGAATTGATAAAGGGACGGGGTGATTATGCTGTTTCAGTTCAGGACGCAGCAAAGCAGTTTGGTGTAAAAGAGCGTACCGCTCAAACGGCGTATGCTTATGTGAAGAAAATGAGGGACACTGGATCCACATCTAAATTGCGGTCCTGACGTTTTCGGAGGAAGCTTCGGTGCGAGCCGAGATATTTTCTAGATGTTGAATTGAGGGCCAAATCAAATCGGCAAAATCGGCATGAGAGCATTCGGCCATGACGGTTTGTTGTTGTAAGAAGGTATTTCCGAACCCGGGTGCAAAAGTATTAGATAGTTTTGCACATTGATTACAGTGACTTAGATCGACCGGGTCGATAAAACCAGGGTTAACGTGAATTGACGCGGAGGCCCGAACGATGAATAACGATTTTTTTCAGCCCCTTCTCACATTCGAAGAAATCTTAGGGCGATGCCCAGACTTCTTTGAGCAGGCCCTGTCACCCAAGGAGGCGGCGGCGCTCTTCGACAGCACTTCAGCGGCGCTGGCTCAAATGCGAAGTCGCGGCACCGGACCTACCTATTTCAGGATGCCGACGACTACTCCGATCGACAGGCGTCACAGACCCCGCGGCCCCATTCGTTACATCCGCCGCGACGTTTTCGAATGGCTGCGTAGTCAGCGTCGCTATTCGAATACGGCGCAAGAAGTCGAGTGACCAGGGTGCTAGGACCATGACCCGGATCGACGATTTACGGAAAAAGTACGGCGGCAAGTTTCCAGACGGGATCGAGGCCGCCGTGACGAAGGCCAGGGCGTGAACGATCCCGGTGATAAGTTTTTTGGGGATTCCACGGTACATCCCGCGCAGCCACCGTCATCAGCGGTCCCCTCCAACCTCCCAATCGCGGAGCCGTACATTCTGGGCGACCCGTCAAAGATCCCCCCGCGAGAGTTCATCTACGGCGGCCATTACATCCACAAGTTCGTGACCGCAACGGCTGGTATCGGCGGCGCCGGAAAGTCTACAGTCGTTTTGGCGGAGGCTTTGGCTATCGCTACCGGACGAAACCTTCTTGGGGAAAAGCCGACCGAAAGATGCCGGGTCTGGTATGTGAACCTGGAAGACCCAAAAGATGAAATCGACCGGCGCATCGCCGCAACGGCGAAGCATTACAATATCGAACAGGAGGAGTTGGAGGGGTATCTGTTCGTGTCTTCGGGGCGTAGTTCGTCCTTCATCATCGCCGAAGATTCTCATCAAGGCGTGGTGATCGTCCAACCTGTCGTCGATGCCCTCAAAGCTGAAATTGTAAAGAGCGGTGTCGGGCTTCTAATTGTCGACCCTTTCGTCAAGTCCCATCGTGTTGCCGAAAACGCTAACGATCAGATTGATGCCGTCATATCAACCTTCGCCGAGATTGCGGAAGAAACCGGCGCCTGCATTGAACTTGTGCCTCATCTAAGAAAGGGAATTGGCGATCGCGGTTCTGATGACATTCGGGGCGCCTCCGCCTTAGTAGCCGCAGTGCGCTCCGCTCGAATCGTGAATGTAATGGCACCCGAACTTGCGAAGGAGCTTGAAATAGTTGATGGCAATTGGCGGTATCTCCGCGTCGATGACGGGAAGCGCAACATGGCGCCGCCGGCCGAAAGCGCAAATTGGCGACGGTTGGAGAGCGTTAACTTAGGCAATCAAACTGAAACCAGACCATCGGACAGCGTTGGGGTCGCGGTCCATTGGAAATTGCCCGATCCATTTGACGGTGTGACGGTCGATGATTTGAGAAGAGTTCAACAGCACATAGATGACGGAAATTACCGTGCAAACGTCCAGGCAGACGATTGGGTCGGAAAAGCCGTCGCCGAGGTTCTGGACATGGACATCGAGCGCAAGTCGGACAAATCCAAAATCAAGCAGATGCTGAAAACGTGGCTGGCAAATAAGGCTCTCAAGGTGGTTGAGAAAGACGACGGAAATCGAAAACCGAAAAAATTTATTGAGGTCGGAATATGGGCAATTTGACCGCAGTATGGGCGGCACCGTCAATAACTGGACGCCCAAGTGGCGCAAATATGGGTGCCGTTTGGGCCTGTATCCCATGGTCCTGCTCGTTTGCGCCACTCTTTCAAGGTGCCGCAAATCAGGTGTTGCAGGTGGCGCAATCGCTCCACTGCGCCACCTGCGCCACCCCCCTTTAGGGGGAGGCAGGTGGTGGTGGTGCGGCGCAGCGGCCCGTCTGACGTATTCGGCCATGGTGCGAGCAAACGAATTTTGGCGTCAATTGTCCAAGAATGAGGAGCGGAACAATGAATTGGGCTCGACATTGTCTTTGCAGGGCGCTGCCATACGGTTTCCGAAAATTATCGGACGGATCAAAAATCTACTTTGACCGGCAGTATCGAAACCTCGCCCGAGAATGGCCCGACGGCAGGATCGAATTTCAGGAGGCCAACTTTGACCACAGTGGTGCGCCTACGGCTCACTATTATCCCGGCGGCGGCAGTCCACGTCGTCTACCTGCCGTCTTCAAAAAACTGTCCAGCTTGGCCGTGGGACTGGGTCTAATGCCACACATCAAAAAAAGGGCGAGAGCCGATTATGAGAAATTCTGCGTCAAGGTAAGGCGAAAGCCCCGTCGAACAAAAACATTGGAATAGACGGTGTTGGTCCAAAAAGGGAAGCTACATCATGAGCCCAGAACCCTCTGCCGCTGCCATCCGTATGCGCCGCCTCCGGGAGCGCCGGCGCAACAACTGGACCAGGGTCATTGCAGTCGAGGTTTCCTCCATGGACGCTGTCGCGCTCCGACAGGCGGGGTATCTACGTCAGGGGGAGTCGGCCATGGACGCATTACCATTGGCAATGCGTAGATTGCTGACGTCGATCCGGTGACGCGTCCCGGTTGGGTACAGGGGATTTGGGGGCATCAACCAAACCCATTGGAGAGGCTTACGCACAGGCGGGCGGGTGCATCATGGGGTTTATAAGTCGATGGAAGAAAAACGCCAGAGCGGCGAACCAATCACACCCAAATCTAAACGCCCCAGGTGCGGCGCCAAGACCCGTGCTGGCGGTCGCTGCATGGCGCCCGTCGTCTGGGACCGCCAGGCCGACGTGGCGCGTAACGGTCGTTGCCGGATGCATGGCGGGCTATCGACCGGACCAAGGACCGAGGAGGGCTTGCGGCGGACCTTGGAGGCGATGCGGGCGGGGCGGGCGCGGTGGTTGGCAGCGCGTTCCAAAGTCTGATCTGCGCAGGGCCTACCGGCAGGTGCCAAATAACCCCGCGCCCCGCAAGCCGATCTGACCGCGACGCGACCTTAACGGCCTCTCCGCCAGCCGCGCCAGATATTCCTTCGTCGATATTGGCTCGGTCCCAGGGATCAGAAACTGATCGCCGCCGGGCGTCGTCTCGGTCTTGTACCTGCGCCGTTTCAATTTCAAGATCCGCTCAGTTCCGGGAATAACGTATTGCTGCCCTGCGGCGGTTTTCTCAATGGTAAAATCTGCTGGTGTCATGGCTGCTGCCTCCAGCGCCTAGATTAGACGCCGCGCGACCGAGAGTCTCTGTGGATATGTTGCGCAGGCGCGCTAGGTCGTGCCATCTAGTCTCAAAACGTTCCCTCGGTCGAAGCGCCCTTGAGTATTGTTGTGACCGAAACTGATATAGTTTGTTGGAAGGTGCGACCGCTGCAAATTGTCAGGTTTCGATGCAAACTGACGGAGCCGGCGCAGACTAATTCATTTGGGTTACAACATGAGCAACTGGGCGGTCTTGGCGCATTAACACGATGCCGCCTCGCCCAACGAGATTGGTCCAGTGTTCTTGCGGGCTGGAGAATGTCCAAAGTTCATCCCCAGGAAGAATCAGGAGCTTCAAGTCCTTGATATCCGAGCGAACTCTGCCGCCGCCCCTACTCAAGACTGCCGGGGAACCGGCCGCATTCGCGTCAAGGCCCTCTCCCAACGGTTCAATCTCGGTCAAGCTGAGTTGCCTTCCGAGCCATTCGAGAGGCGGCCATGCAGCGTCCTTTTGTTTCTGTGAACGGTGAAGATTGAACCTCTCGCAAAGGGCAATCTGCCCGCGAACAAAATCCTTTCCCAAGTCAAGATAGCCGGCATCCTCGAGACCTAACCTGTAGTCGACGTAAGAATCGAGATCACAGGGTGAAGGGAGAACGCCTTCACCTTTCTCACGCCGGTGAGCCTCCAAGCGTTCCCAAATGAGGGTGTCTGCCAAGCCTGCCGCATGCAGCGCGGCGTACTTGGTGACGACGTCCAGAATCATGGCCTCGGGCGTATACCAAAACTCCCGCATTATCCATGAGCCTATATTTTCGCCCTTCAATCGCGGATCGCATGTTTGCCTGAGACGGACCAGGTCGACGACAAAAGAATCTGGTTCCTGATCTATCCACTCTTCTTCGGGCCCGGTGAACGGGTCGACAGGCTTGGTCGTCAGAAAATCCCAAACGGTCATGCCCGAGATGATGAGTATGGCAACGGGGGCAAGAAGGATGACTATTCCGTAGGCGATCACGGAGATCGCTCGGTCATCCTCGCTCCACAAGCCGTCACCGGATCGCGCCCTTTTGCGCTCGACCACCACCACCATAGAAGCAGATGCTAACCATCCACTTATGATCCACCACCACATCGGTGCAGCCTCCCATCGCGTCAAATTTCCCGAGACCATAAGAGTTTGAGCAATCGATCTCCACTACCGCACTTCCTGCTGCTGCTTAGCCGTCAAAAAATGCCGGGAGAACCAATAAGCGGCCCAAAATATCCCAAATGCAGGGCTTCACATCCGGCTCTCGTCATCGCGGCTAAATCAAGCAGCCTGCGGCTCATTCAGCACCCGCATGACCGTAGATACGCCGATGCCCAGCTGTTTGGCGATCTTCCGTTTGCCGGTGCCAGCTTTCCTGAGGCTGCGAACGGACTTCTCCACATCCTTGGCCACTTTGGGGCGCCCGAGGGTCTTTCCCTGCGCCCTGGTCCGTGCCAGGCCTGCCTTGACGCGCTCCTGGATCATGGCCCGTTCAAACTCGGCAAATACGCCGCACATCTGGAACATGGCCCGGCCTGACGGCGTCGTGGTGTCGATACCTTGTTGATGCAGGTAAAGATCGATGTTGAGGCTGTTCAACTCATCCATGAAACCAATGAGATCGGTTAGGGAACGCCCGAGGCGATCTACAGACCATGCCATTGCTACATCAAATTGTCGGCGGGCTGCGTCCTTTAATAGTTGGTCATAGGCTGGTCGGCGGTCCCGACCCTTTGCACCGCTAATACCAGCATCCTCGTAGAACGCAATGATTTCCCAGCGGCAGCGGTTGGCGACGGTCTCCAGTTCCCGGCGTTGGTTTTCCGTGGTTTGTTCCCCCGTGGAGACGCGGAGGTAAAGGGCGGCCCGTTTGGTCATGGCAAAACTCCCCTGCTGTCCAGGATACAACATAGCACAATGTGGTTCGGAAAACGACTGATTATCGAACTATGAGAACGGGAGTCCGGATACGGCAGTATACAAGGGGCTATGAGACACAAAAACATAGGGGTTTTCGGAACCACCCCGAATTCCCTAGGCCAATGTGCCGATCCAAGCTCGGGCGGTGACCACCAGTAGTGCGCCAAGAGAGGTGGACCAGGGATCACACCGTCCGCCAGTGTGGCACGGCCGCAAGCCCTGGCTCTCGTCGCGCGAAAGGCGTGCGGGTGGGCATATGAAAGGGGTCCCACAGCTCTCAGCCCGGGCCGCGACCCCCGGAAGCACCCCCAGCTGAAAAGCCGGCCCCCCCCGGCGTCAATATATATACCAAACCAACTACCGGAATTTCTTCGGCGGCCCAACAGAAAAGTCGTTTTAATGTCGGGTATGGGCCCAGTGCGCATTCCGATGAAAACGGCCACCTATTCCGACGGAAAGCGGCCACCCATTCCGATCCAAAACGGCCACTTTTGCCGTTGCTCGATTTGGGCGGCGTGATCGACGCCGTTGGGTGATCCTTTGTTGTCATTTTCCTATCGGTTGGTCAATGGTTGCGAGGCCGTTTTGCTCGGCAACGGTCTTGCGCATGGAAGGTCCATCGAGCTCGAAGCGGTGGGCGTTGTGCACGATACGGTCGAGGATGGCGTCGGCAAAGGTCGGCTCGCCGATGACCTCGTGCCACTTTGCCAGAGGCAACTGGGAGGTGATCAGG
>JAQBYB010000022.1 GCA_027624235.1 Pseudomonadota bacterium
CTCATGGTTCAGCCCTCTTTAAAGACGGGGTTCGATGACGGATTTAAGCTTTATTACGGCACGAACCAGGCTAGTCAAGATAGGATGGAACCTTCATGTGAGGTAGCCCCAGAAAATCGGGCAGGAAACTCGCACCAACCGTTTCGGCGACGAGAACGGGCGTTGGCAACGTTCAGGAGCGAAAAGTCGCTTCAGAAATTCGCCTCAATCCACTCTTCAATTCACAACCACTTTAATCAAGAACGTCATCTTTATAACCGCGAAACTTACTAAATTTACCGGACCCTTGTCTTGGCAGAGTGGCGTCAACTTGCCGCTTGATACTTGTCAGCTTTGGATTTTGTGGATCAGGCCGATTTAGTCTGACAAAATGCCCGCGGACGCCTCCGGCGCAGGCATTATTGCGGGTCACTGATTTTGGTCAAGTCCGTTGTCATGCCGAAAAGCGCTCTACCTGACAGTGCCTATTTTTTAGTCAGTTGTATAATTTTGTATAATTTTTAGGCATCATTGTATGGCGGGGCAAGCCGGACCGATGATGCCGCACGTTTTTTTATCATTTTAAAACAAATAGTTATTAAGGCTCAGCCGATGTTTAACGGTTTGGCACGCCTCTTGCGGATTGTTCCTTGAATCTAGGTGCAACGAACAACCCTGCTATGGAGGCAATTTTATGATGAACAAGACTCTTCGTGCATTGGCCGTTGCCGGCGCTGTTGCCGGTTCGGCTTTGTTATCCTTTAACGCCCAGGCGGCGAAAGACACCATCAAGGTCGGTGTCCTGCATTCGCTGTCGGGCACCATGGCCATCAGCGAAACCACCCTCAAGGACACAATCTTGATGATGGTGGAAAATATCAACAAAGAAGGCGGACTGCTCGGCAAGAAGGTCGAAGCCGTGGTCGTCGATCCGGCATCAAACTGGCCGCTGTTCGCGGAAAAGGCCCGTGAGCTGATCGAAAAGAAAAAGGTCGACGTCATTTTCGGCAACTGGACTTCCGTGTCCCGTAAATCAGTGTTGCCGGTGGTTGAGGAACTGAACGGATTGCTATTCTACCCGGTTCAATATGAAGGGGAAGAAAGCTCCCGCAACGTGTTTTACACCGGGGCGGCGCCGAATCAGCAGGCCATTCCCGCCGTCGAATACCTGATGAGCGAAGCCGGCGGCAACGCCAAGCGTTGGGTGCTGTTGGGGACCGATTACGTCTATCCCCGCACCACCAACAAGATCCTGCGCGCGTTCCTGCACTCCAAGGGCGTCAAGGATTCCGACATCATGGAAAGCTACACGCCGTTCGGTCATTCCGACTGGCAGACCATCGTTGCCGGCGTCAAGAAATTCGCCTCCGCCGGTAAAAAAACCGCCGTGGTCTCCACCATCAACGGTGACGCCAACGTTCCATTCTACAAGGAACTGGGCAACCAGGGCATCAAGGCCGAAGACATTCCGGTCATCGCCTTTTCCGTCGGTGAAGAAGAACTCGCCGGTCTCGACACCAAGCCCCTGGTCGGGCACCTAGCCGCGTGGAACTACTTCATGAGCGTCGATACGCCCGAGAACAAGGCCTTCATCGCCCAATGGCTGGCCTTCATCAAGGACAAGAAGCGCGTCACCAACGACCCCATGGAAGCCCACTACATCGGCTTCAAGATGTGGACCCAGGCCGTTAAGCAGGCCGGTTCCACGGCGGTCGACGCGGTACGCCAAGCCATGTACGGCCAGAAGGTCAAAAACCTGACCGGCGGCGTTGCCGTGATGAACACCAACCACCACCTGTCGAAGCCGGTGCTGATCGGTGAAATTCAGGCCGACGGCCAGTTCGAAACCGTCTGGAAGACCGACGCCGTGGTCAAGGGCGATGCCTGGTCAAACTTTATCCCGGAAAGCGCCAAGCTGACCGCGGATTGGACCTATCCCTGGGTCTGCGGCAACTGCGAAAAGCCGAAATACAAGACCATGACCAATTAGAAGATTACGCCTGACGACGGAATGCCGGGGCGTTGACCTCCCCTTCGCCCCGGCCATTCCTCCCCCATTTATTTGTTAATTTTTTTGTAGGCGGCGATCAGGATGACCTTCCTCCCCAAAAGCCAAAGGTTCCTTATCGTTGTTATGGCCGCCGCAGGCTTCCTTACCGCCCTGAATCCAGCGGCTGCCGCTTTTAAAGACGACGTCTCGGCGCTTGCCGGTAAAAGCTTCAAGGCCAAGATTGAGGCGATTGAAAAAATCGCCGCCAGCGGGGATGAGCGCACCGTGCCGGTGCTCGACGCCCTGCTCAAAGGCAACCTTTACGCGCGCAATGCCGACGGCAAGGTCGTCCTCACCGAAAAGAAGGGCGCCGTGTACGTTCTCTTCGATCCTCTGACCGGCAAAGAGGTCGGCCAGGAGGCAAAGGGTAAAATCGAGAAAATCCGCGTCAACAACAGGCTCCGCGGCATTATCCAGGGCGCGCTGGGCGGACTGACCCTGTTCAGCAACGATGCGCAACAACGCGCCAAGGCCGCCGATGCCGTTTTCAAGTCGCGCCCGGCGGCGATGATCCCAATCCTGGAAAAAGCCCTGAAGCGCGAAACCGATGCCGCCGTGCGCACCCGCATGGAACTGGCGTTGGCAGCGACCCGGCTGGTTTCGAGCAAGGACACCCCGCTTAGGCTCGCCGCCATCAAGACCCTGTCCACGGACGCCACGACCGAAGTCCGGGCCTTGTTGGGGAGTTTCGCCGCTTCGAGCACCGAAGCACCCGTGCAACACGCCGCCAAGAAAGCGCTGTCCGATATCGAAGAACGCCTGGCGTTCTGGAATGCCGTCGGCAATGTCTTTCAGGGGGTCAGCCTGGGCTCCGTCCTGCTGCTGGCGGCGGTCGGCCTGGCCATCACCTTCGGCGTCATGGGCGTCATCAACATGGCCCATGGCGAGCTGGTGATGTTGGGCGCCTATACCACCTTCGTGGTGCAGGAACTGTTCCGCGCTTATATGCCCGGCGCCTTCGATTATTCCCTATTCGTCGCCGTGCCGGCGGCGTTTCTGGTGGTTGGCGCGTTCGGCATCGCCATTGAACGCGGCATTATCCGCTTTCTGTATGGACGCCCGCTGGAAACCCTGCTCGCTACCTGGGGGGTGAGTCTATTCCTGCAACAACTGGTGCGAAGCATTTTCGGCCCGACCAACCGAGAAGTCGGCAACCCATCGTGGATGAGCGGCTACATCGAGGCCACCGGCGGCCTGGTGCTGACCTATAACCGGATTTACATCATCATCTTCTCATTGATGGTGATCGGACTACTGGCCTTGTTGCTGCAAAAGACATCGTTCGGCCTGAAAATGCGCGCCGTTACCCAGAACCGCCGCATGGCCGGGTCCATGGGCATTCGCACCGGTCGCATCGACGCGCTGACGTTCGGCCTCGGTTCCGGCATTGCCGGTGTCGCCGGCGTCGCCTTGAGCCAGATCGACAACGTGTCGCCCAACCTGGGCCAGTCCTACATCATCGACAGCTTCATGGTCGTCGTCTTTGGTGGCGTCGGCAACTTGTGGGGGGTGCTGGTCGGCGCCTTCAGCCTTGGCCTCGTCAATAAATTCCTGGAACCGGTGGCGGGCGCTGTGCTGGCCAAGATTTTTGTACTGGTCGCTATTATCCTGTTTATCCAGAAGCGCCCGCGCGGCCTGTTCGCGCTTAAGGGCCGCGCGGTGGAGAACTGACGATGGCCCCGTCGCGTCCCCACCTTCCCGGCATTTCCTTTGTTCTCGCCGATCGCGGCGGTCTGGTGCTGTTGGCGGTGCTGGCGGCGTCCGCGGTGCTGGTGCCAGCGTTGAATATGCTCGTCTCCCCTGAATCGGCCATGCATGTGCCGACCTATATGGTCAGTCTGCTCGGCAAGTACCTGACCTTCGCCCTGCTGGCGCTCAGCGTTGATTTGATCTGGGGCTATTGCGGAATTTTAAGTCTCGGCCACGGCGCCTTTTTCGCCCTCGGCGGCTACGCCATGGGCATGCACATGATGCGGCAAATTGGCGAGCGCAGCGTCTACGGCAATCCGCTGCTGCCCGATTTCATGGTCTTTTTGAATTGGAAGGAACTGCCCTGGTACTGGCACGGCTTCGACAGTTTCGCCTTCGCCGCCGTGATGGTGGTGGCAGTGCCCGGCGTGCTCGCCTTCGTATTCGGATGGTTCGCCTTTCGCTCACGGGTGACGGGGGTGTATCTTTCGATCATCACCCAGGCGATGACTTTCGCCCTGATGTTGGCCTTCTTCCGCAATGATATGGGGTTCGGCGGCAACAACGGGCTGACCGACTTTAAGGACCTTCTCGGCTTTAATCTGCAATCGGACGGCATGCGCGCCTCCTTGTTCGCGGCCTCCGCCCTAGCCCTGGCGCTGAGTTACGCCGCTTGCCGGTTCATCGTCTCGTCGCGTTTGGGGCGCGTCCTTGTCGCGGTGCGCGACGCCGAAAGCCGGACACGTTTTTTGGGCTACCGGGTCGAAAACTACAAACTGTTCGTGTTCGTGGTCTCGGCCATGCTGGCCGGTGTCGCCGGTGCGCTCTACGTGCCCCAGGTCGGGATCATAAATCCCAGTGAATTCACCCCCGCCAATTCCATCGAGATCGTCATCTGGGTCGCCGTCGGCGGCCGCGGCAGACTCTATGGCGCGGTGCTCGGCGCGATTTTGATCAATTACGCCAAAAGCTACTTCACCGGCGCCCTGCCCGAAATCTGGCTGTTCATACTGGGCGGGATGTTCATCGCGACTACGTTGTTCCTGCCGAGGGGAATCGTCGGCTCGATCCCGGCGCTTATATTTCCTAAGTGGAAACCCCGACTCACCGGAGCCGCAGAATGAACGCCGTCCACGCCAAACCTGAAACCCATGACACGATCTTGTATCTGGATGGCGTCTCGGTCAGCTTCGATGGCTTCAAGGCGCTGAACAATCTCAGCTTCTATGTCATGGCCGGGGAATTGCGCGCCATCATCGGTCCCAACGGCGCCGGCAAGACGACGATGATGGACGTGGTCACCGGCAAGACCCGCCCCGATACCGGGAAAGTATTTTTCGATGGCGACATTGACCTGACCAAACTGGGCGAAGCGCGGATCGCCAACCTGGGCATCGGCCGCAAGTTCCAAAAACCGACGGTGTTCGAGAATCAGACCGTCGCCGAGAACCTGGAATTGGCGCTGAAAGGCAAACGCCGGGTGTTCGAAAACCTGTTCTTCCGGTTGTCGGCACCGCAACAAGACCGCATCGACGAGGTCTTGAACATCATCAATCTAGCCGATGGCCGCGCCAACCAGGCGGGATCGCTGTCGCACGGGCAGAAACAGTGGCTGGAAATCGGCATGTTGCTGATGCAGGACCCGGAACTGCTGCTGGTGGATGAACCGGCGGCGGGGATGACCGATGCCGAAACCGAACAGACGGCGGCGTTGTTAAAAGAAATCGCCAAATCCCATTCGGTGGTGGTGGTCGAACACGACATGGAATTCGTCCGCGCGCTGGATTGCCGGGTGACGGTCCTGCACGAGGGCACGATGTTGGCCGAAGGCTCGCTTGATCTGGTCCAGAACGACCCCAAGGTCATCGAAGTCTATCTGGGGCGATAAGGGAAAACGCGATGTTGGCGGTTGACGGAATTGATCTTTTTTACGGCGCAAGTCAGGCGCTTCGCAGCGTCGGCCTGACCGCGGGCAAGGGCAAGATCGCCTGTGTGATGGGGCGCAACGGCGTCGGCAAGACCAGCCTGATGAACGCCGTCGTCGGCCAGCACCCGATCAAGCAAGGCCGCATCGTTTGGGAAGATGAAGACATCACGGCGTTGCCTCCCTACGAGAGGGCCAGACGCGGCATCGCCTTCGTTCCTCAAGGACGCGAAATATTTCCACTGCTGACGGTCGAAGATAATCTGCGTACGGGCTTCGCCGCCCTGCCCAGAAGCCTGCGCCATGTCCCCGACGAAATCTTCGAATTGTTTCCGGTGCTCCGCGACATGCTGGGAAGGCGCGGCGGCGACCTGTCAGGCGGCCAGCAACAACAACTGTCCATTGCCCGCGCTCTGGTCACCCGGCCTAGGCTGTTGGTGCTGGACGAGCCGACCGAAGGCATCCAGCCTTCAATCATCAAGGATATCGAACGGGTAATCAGGCTGCTTGCCGATCGAGGTGATATGGCTATCCTGTTGGTCGAACAGTATTTCGAATTCGCCCGCGATTTGGCCGATACCTTCGTCGTCATGGACCGGGGCGAGGTGGTGCTGGCCGGGGATGCCGATAACATGGTGGAAGCCGATGTCCGTCGCTACCTTACCGTCTGAACCCGTTAGTTTCGCGGGTTCCCCAAGTGGTGTGCATGGCGCCGCCGATGTTGGTTTCGTTCACAAGCAAGGCGAAACGCGCCTTGATCACCTGTATCAACATGACCCTCTGCGAGTGTTATTCCCGACCCCCGCCCCGGGCGAGCCACCGTGCGCCGTTCTGGTCACCACATCGGGCGGGCTGGTCGGTGGCGACCATTTAAATGTTTCCGTTTCCGCCGGTCCCGATACCACGGCCATGGCCATGGCCCAGGCGGCGGAAAAAGTTTACCGATCCGCCGGAGAAGACAGCCATATCAATGTTCGCCTGTCGGTGGGGGAGAATGCCTGGCTGGAATGGCTGCCCCAGGAAACCATCCTGTTCGACGGCGCCCGCCTGCGCCGCCAAACCACCATTGAGCTTGCCCCCGGCGCCCGCATCTTGGCCGGGGAAATCCTGGTGTTCGGGCGCATCGCCAGCGGTGAGCGGCTAACCCGGGGGTTGGTTCGCGAGGCCTGGTCGGTGCGCCGCCAGGGCCGGCTGATTTGGGCCGACGCGCTGCATCTGGAAGAAAATATGGAAGCGATTTTTGCCGCCCCCGCCTGTTTTGACGGGGCTACGGCCCAGGCCACCGCCGTCTATGCCGGTGACGATGCGCCTGCATGCCTGGACCTGGCCCGATCCCTGTTAGGCGACGGCGAAGACGAATTGCGCGCCGCCGCCACCGTGGTCAATGGCGTGCTGGTGGCGCGCTGGCTTGACCGCGACCCGGCCCGTCTACGCCGGGCGTTTGGAGAATTTTGGGCGAGGTTCCGCCACGCCGTTGGCGATTTACCCGCAACATTGCCCCGGCTTTGGACAATTTGAGATAACGGGAGGAGGAGACCATGAAACTGACACCACGGGAAAAAGACAAGTTGCTGGTGGCGACCGCCGCCATGGTGGCACGGCGGCGGCTGGAACGTGGCGTCAAATTGAACCACCCGGAAGCTATCGCGCTGATATGCGACTTCATCGTCGAAGGCGCGCGTGACGGCACTTCGGTCGCCGATTTGATGCGCGACGGCGCAACTGTCATCAGCCGCGACCAAGTCATGGACGGCATTGCCGAGATGATCCACAACATCCAGGTCGAAGCCACCTTCCCCGACGGCACCAAGCTGGTCACCGTCCATAACCCGATCCGTTGAGGAGGATGCCATGATCCCAGGAGAAATTATCGTCGCTGACGGGGACATCATCCTTAACGTGGGCCGCAAAACGACAACCCTCACCGTCGCCAATACCGGCGACCGCCCGGTGCAGGTCGGGTCGCACTATCATTTTTTTGAGACCAACGAAGCGCTCGATTTCGACCGCGACGCGGCTAAGGGCCAGCGGTTGGATATTCCGGCCGGAACGGCGGTGCGCTTTGAGCCCGGCCAGACCCGCGAGGTCACGCTGGTGCCTTACGTCGGCAACCGCATCGTCAAAGGCTTCAACGCCAAAATTCAAGGCAAGGTGCCCGGACAAGGAGGAGACTGAGCCATGGCATACACTATTGACCGCAACGCCTATGCCGCCATGTTCGGCCCCACCATCGGCGATAAGGTGCGTCTGGCCGACACCGACCTGTTCATCGAGGTCGAGGAAGACCGCACCCACTACGGCGAGGAAGTGAAATTCGGCGGCGGCAAGGTGATCCGCGACGGCATGGGACAGTCCCAGGTCAGCCGCGCGAATGGCGCCGTCGATACGGTTATTACCAATGCGTTGATTGTCGATCATTGGGGCATCATCAAGGCCGACGTCGGCATCCGCGACGGCCGCATCGCCGCCATCGGCAAGGCCGGTAACCCCGACGTGCAGCCTGAGGTGGATATCATCATCGGCCCCGGCACCGAAGCCATCGCCGGTGAAGGCCGCATTCTTACCGCCGGTGGTATCGACGCCCATATCCACTGGATCTGCCCGCAACTGGTCGATGATGCGCTGTATTCCGGCATCACCACGATGCTCGGCGGCGGCACCGGACCGGCGGAAGGCACCAACGCCACCACCTGCACGCCGGGGCCGTGGCACCTGGGTCGCATGTTGCAGGCCGCCGAAGGGCTGCCGGTAAACCTCGGCTTTTTCGGCAAGGGTAATGCGTCCGACCCGGCGGCGCTTATCGAACAGGTCAATGCCGGGGCCTGCGGGTTGAAGCTGCACGAAGACTGGGGCACGACACCGTCGGCTATCGACACCTGTCTGAGTGTCGCCGAAGACATGGACGTGCAGGTCGCCATCCACACCGACACCTTGAACGAATCCGGCTTCGTCGAAAACACCACGGCGGCCTTCAAGAACCGCACCATTCACGCCTTCCATACCGAGGGCGCCGGTGGTGGCCATGCGCCGGATATCATCAAGCTCTGTGGCGAGGCCAACGTGCTGCCGTCATCGACCAACCCGACGCGGCCGTTTACTGTTAACACGGTCGACGAACACCTGGACATGCTGATGGTCTGTCATCATCTCGACAGCCGCATCCCCGAAGACGTCGCTTTCGCCGAAAGCCGCATCCGCCGGGAAACCATCGCCGCCGAAGACATCCTGCACGACCTCGGCGCGTTTTCGATGATCGCATCCGATAGCCAGGCCATGGGCCGGGTCGGTGAGGTCATCATCCGCACCTGGCAAACCGCCGACAAAATGAAAAAACAACGCGGCAGTCTTCCTGGAGAGAGCGGCGACAACGACAACTTTCGCGTCAAACGCTATATCGCCAAATACACCATCAACCCGGCCCTGACCCACGGCATCGCTAAGCATGTGGGATCGGTGGAAGTCGGCAAGCTGGCTGATCTGGTGTTGTGGAAGCCGGCGTTTTTCGGCGTCAAACCGGATCTGGTGATCAAGTGCGGCACCATCGCCGCGGCGGCGATGGGCGATCCCAATGCCTCGATCCCGACGCCGCAACCGGTCCATTACCGCCCCATGTTCGGCGCTTTCGGAAAATCCCTCAGCAAAAGTTCGGTGACCTTCGTTTCCAACGCGGCGTTGGGCGAAGACATCCCTAACCAATTGGGGTTGGCCAAGGAGGTCTTGGCCGTGTCAGGAACCCGCACCGTCACCAAATCAGACATGGTGTTGAACGACTACACCCCGGTGATGGAGGTCGATCCCGAAACCTATGAGGTCCGCGCCGACGGCATCAAGCTGACTTGTGAGCCGGCGAAAGAGCTTGCCATGGCGCAACGCTATTTCCTGTTTTGATCATGCGCCGGGCCACCGAAATTTATCGAACAGGGCTTTGGCCGGAAACCGATGTCGTCGGCACCATCACCTTGCCCCTCGAACAACGCCACCGGCGGCGTTTGCGCATGACCGACGATGGCGGCCAGGCGTTCTTGCTGGACCTGCCGGAAGCGACCCTGCTCGGCGACGGCGACGGGCTGGGATTGGACGACGGCGGCATCATCCGTGTCGCCGCCGCCGATGAGCCGGTCTGCGATATTATCGGAAAATCCCCCGCCCACTTGGCGCGGCTGGCCTGGCACATCGGCAACCGCCATACGCCGGTTCAGGTGATCGACGACATTACGCTGCGCATTCTGGACGATCATGTCCTCGTGCATATGCTGGAGGGCCTTGGCGCTACCGTTCTCAACCGCAACGCGCCCTTTTCTCCGGAACCCGGGGCCTATGCGGTCAAGAGGGGCGATCATGATCACTGAAAAGATTTCAGACGGAGCGCTATACCGGCTGATGACATGGTTATCGCCGAGCTTCCCGGTCGGCGCCTATACCTATTCCCACGGCATCGAGTTCGCGGTCGAAATCGGCCTAGTCGCGGATCGGGACAGCCTTACCGACTGGGTTGAGGCCATCGTCACCCAAGGTGCCGGGCGCATTGACGCCGCCCTGTTCCGCGCCGCATGGCAGGCGGTCAACGACGATGACCAAGACATGCTGATCTGGGCAGCCGAGATGGCCGACGCATATCGCGCCTCCCCGGAAATGGCGTTGGAAAGCAGCGGCCAGGGCCGCGCCTTGCTCGACACGCTGCGCAACATCTGGCCCGATCCCTTGTTTATGGCGTGGGCGGGAAAACTCACCAATGTGGACCGGCCGGTTGCCTATGCGGTCGCCGTCGGTGTCGCCGCGGCGGTGGCGGGTGTGCCGCTTCATCATGCCCTGGTCGCCTATTTGCACGCGCTCGCGGCCAATCTGATATCGGCAGGCGTTCGGCTGGTGCCGCTGGGCCAGACCGACGGACAAAAGGCGCAGGCCGCATTGGAAGGCCCGGTTCGCGCCGCCGCTGAGCAATGCCAGAGCCGTTCCATCAATGAGCTTGGCGGCGCCGCGCCGATGGTCGACTGGACTTCCATGCAACACGAAACCCAATACACGAGGTTATTCAGATCATGAGCACACCTTTAAGAGTCGGCATCGGCGGCCCCGTCGGGTCCGGCAAGACGGCGTTGTTGGACCGTTTATGCAAACGCCTGCGCGACGAATACGAAATCGCCGCTATCACCAACGACATCTACACCCGCGAAGATGCGGAATTCCTGACCCGGTCCGGCGCGTTGACCCCGGACCGTATCGTCGGCGTCGAGACCGGCGGCTGCCCGCATACCGCCATCCGCGAGGATGCGTCTATGAACCTGGCCGCTATTGCGGACTTGGGCGAACGGTTTCCGGACCTCGACATCGTGTTCGTTGAATCCGGCGGCGACAACCTGGCGGCGACGTTTTCACCGGAACTGGCCGATATCACCATCTACGTCATCGATGTGTCCGCCGGCGACAAAATCCCGCGCAAGGGCGGCCCCGGCATTACCCGGTCCGACCTGCTGGTCATCAACAAGATCGACCTGGCGCCCCTGGTCGGCGCCGATCTGGACGTCATGGACCGCGATGCCCGCAAGATGCGAGGCGATAAACCGTTCGTTTTTTCCAACCTGAAAACAGGAACCAGCCTTGAGGCCATCATCGACTTTATTTTGATAACTGGGGGTGTTGAGCGCGACAATGCGGAACCCGATGCCCGCGCCGCGTCTTAAGACAAATAGAAGGAGGCGCTTAATGGGGTTTTCCGAGGATTGGGAGCAAATATCCGCTATGTTGCCGCCTCAACCGGTCGACGCAACACTTTATCTTAAACGCAAAGATGGAGTGTCCGCGGATGAAGCAAAGATATCGTCGAGGGTTTAGTACGGCAGAGAAGGCGGACATTTATTGGGGTCACTCACGATCTGTGTGTTGTGTTCATTTCCTGGGAATGACTCCGCGAACTGATGCCTAATTTGAAGTTGATATCCAATGTGCATCGTGATTCGTATTAACAAAAAAAGGGCCACACCCGTAGGTGTGACCCTCCATCAAGATCGTTTGATAGGCAATCTATTTTAGTAGTCCATTCCGCCCATGCCACCACCAGCTGGAATCGCCGCTGTGGGGTCAACCTTGTCGGCAACCATCGCTTCCGTGGTGATCAGCAGACTAGCCACCGAAGAGGCGTCCTGCAGGGCGGTGCGGACAACCTTAGTCGGGTCGATGATACCCGCCTTGACCATATCCACATATTTGCCGGTTTGCGCATTGAAGCCGAAGTTCTTGTTTTTCTGTTCCATCAACTTACCGGCAACGACGGCTCCGTCGTGACCGGCGTTTTCAACGATTTGACGGATTGGCGTTTGCAATGCACGGCGAACGATGTCGATGCCAAAGCGTTGGTCGTCGTTGGTGGGTTCAGTTTTGGCCAAAGCTCCAACTGAGAAAAGCAGCGCGGAGCCGCCACCGGCGACGACACCTTCTTCAACAGCGGCGCGAGTTGCGTTAAGGGCATCTTCAACGCGATCCTTGCGTTCTTTCACCTCAACCTCACTTGCGCCACCAACACTGATTATTGCAACACCACCGGCTAATTTGGCGAGACGCTCCTGGAGTTTCTCTCGATCATAATCGGACGTAGTTTCTTCGACCTGTTTACGGATTTGCGCGCAACGGCCCTTAATGGCTTCCTGACCGCCGGCACCATTGATAATGGTGGTCTCTTCCTTAGTGATCGATATTTTTTTAGCCGAACCCAACATGTCCAGGGTGACGTTTTCGAGCTTGATGCCCAAGTCTTCGGAAATCACCTGAGCCTTGGTCAGAATAGCGATGTCTTCCAACATCTCCTTGCGGCGATCGCCAAAACCCGGGGCTTTAACAGCAGCAACTTTCAGGCCGCCACGGAGTTTGTTGACGACCAGGGTGGCCAAAGCTTCGCCTTCGATGTCCTCAGCAATGACCAGGAGCGGACGACCGGACTGCGCGATCTGCTCAAGAACCGGAAGCAACGGCTGCAAGCCGGAAAGTTTCTTCTCGTGGATGAGAATGAAGGGATTTTCCATTTCGCAGGTCATTTTTTCCGCATTGGTGACGAAATAGGGTGATTTGTAGCCGCGATCAAACTGCATGCCTTCGACGACTTCGAGTTCCGTCTCCACCCCTTTCGCTTCTTCGACCGTGATCACGCCCTCTTTGCCAACACGCTCCATGGCTTCGGCGATCATTTTGCCGATTTTGATGTCGCCGTTTGCGGAAATGGTGCCAACCTGGGCGATTTCAACGCTGGTCGATACCTTGTGGGAAATTTTCTTGAGGTTGGCGATAACAAGGCTAACTGCCAAATCGACGCCCCGTTTCAGGTCCATCGGGTTCATTCCGGCAGCTACGGCCTTACACCCTTCTTTAAAAATAGCTTGAGCCAGAATAGTCGCCGTTGTGGTGCCGTCACCTGCTTCGTCAGCGGTTTTGGAAGCAACTTCCTTAACCATCCGAGCACCCATGTTTTCAAACTTGTCGGCAAGCTCAATTGCCCTGGCAACCGTCACGCCGTCCTTGGAGATACGCGGCGCACCAAAAGACTTTTCGATAACAACGTTACGGCCCTTTGGGCCGAGCGTAATCTTAACCGCGTCGGCTAGAATGTCGACGCCGGCGAGCATGCGCGTACGGGCGTCGGTGCCGAATTTAACTTCTTTAGCTGGCATTTATTTTGTCCCTTATTACTTCGTTATGATGCCCATGATGTCGGCCTCTTTGATGATGATCAGGTCGTCACCGTCGATGGTGACTTCCGTGCCCGACCATTTTCCGAACAAAATCTTGTCGCCGGCCTTAACGTCCAGCGGCGTGACTTTGCCGTCTTCGGTTCTGACCCCGGAACCGACGGCGATCACTTCGCCCTCCATCGGCTTTTCCTGAACGGTATCGGGAATGATGATCCCGCCCTTGGTTTTGGTGTCCTGGTCAACGCGTTTAACCAAAACGCGGTCATGCAGCGGTTTGAATTTCATAATTAACGCCCCACTAAGTATTTGAATAATTTTAATAATTTCAATGATCTTAGCAATCTATTTAACTGAGTGCTAAGGAGATGGGCAGCAATTGTTGGGTTGTCAAGGTTGCCCGGCATGTATATTTGAGATCCGATCCTTTCGGGCTGATATTCGATCTGTTCTGCACCGGCGGGTCTCAGGAAACGGAACCGAAACCCTGGGCGAAAACCGACAAGGACAACTAAAAAATTCGGTGGACTTAAAAGCCATCTGACCCCGCCAGGGCATGCGGGAGACTTCAATGATTGCCGCCTGGAATTCCCTACGGCCACAACACTTCCGGCGGCATCGACATTAAAATCGCCTCCGTATTACCGCCGGTTTTGAGCCCGAAGGTGGTGCCGCGGTCGTACAAGAGGTTGAATTCGACATAGCGGCCGCGTTTGACCAGTTGGGCGTGGCGCTGCGCGTCGGTCCAGTCCTTGTCCATGTGGCGGCGGGCGATTATTGGGTAGGCGTCCAGGAAGGCGCGGCCGACGTCCTGGGTGAAGGCGAAGTCGGTGTTCCAGTCGCCGCTATTGAGGTTGTCGTAGAAGATGCCGCCGACGCCGCGCGCCTCGCCCCGGTGCGGCAGGTAGAAATAATCGTCACACCATTTCTTGAACTTGGGGTGGTAGCTTTCATCATATTTGTCGCAGGCGTCTTGATAGGCGGCGTGAAAATCGGCGGTGTCGGCATCGACGGGAAACACCGGGGTCAAATCGCCGCCGCCGCCGAACCAGCCCTGGGTGGTGACGATCATCCGCGTGTTCATGTGGGCGGTCGGCACCAGCGGCGAATGCGGGTGAATGACCACCGAGACGCCGGACGCCCAATAGCGCGGGTCGTCCCTGGCGCCGGGAATGCGGTCGCGGAATTCCTCGGAAAATTCGCCGAACACGGTTGAGACATTGACGCCGGCTTTTTCGAACACCCGGCCCCGCAACACCGCCATCACGCCCCCGCCACCAATGGCGCCGCCATGATCGCCGCCATTGGCGTCCTCTTCGCGCCGCCAGGCGGTGCGCTCGAACCGCCCGTTGGCCGCGGCGCTGGTCGGGTTGGGGCCGGTGACGTCGTCTTCACACGCCTCCAGCGCCTTGCACAGGTCGTCGCGAAAGGTCTCGAACCAGAATGAAGCCTGCTTCTTATGGTCGTCGCCGTAATCGTTATTGCTGTTCATGGTGGAAAACCATCCGTCTTATTTCTCCGGGAAGCTCCCGGTCTTATTTTTCCGGGAAACCCCCGGTTTGGCGCAACGCCTCACCCAACACCATGCTCATGGCGGCGGCGACATTCAAGGACCGCATGCCCGGCGCCATCGGAATCGTGATCCTGGCATCGGCGGCGGTGTGGACGTCATCGGGCACACCGGCGCTTTCGCGGCCCGCCAGAATGATGTCATCGGGGCGGAAGGCAAAGTCCACATAGTCCGTTTCCGCCTTCGTCGTCAGCACCACCAATCGCCCGGATTCGGCGGCTTTGGCGCGGGAATCCTGGAAAGATTGCCACGACGCATGGTCGGTCCAGTCGAGCCGGTCCAGGTAATCCATGCCGGCGCGGCGCATTTGTTTGTCCGACAGCGCAAACCCGCACGGACCGATGATATCGACGCCGACCCCCAAACAGGCCGCCGTGCGCATCATGGCGCCGGCGTTACCGGGGATGTCAGGCTGATAGAGCGCCATTCGCATTGGTTTCAAACCCTTCTAAAGTCAGCAACAAAGCCGGAAACCTCTTGCAACCGGATTTTCGGCATTATACCTTCCGCCCGGTTCGTATCCACGCCAACAGACCTAAAAAAAGCATTTCCCGCTTTCTGTTTCGTCCCGGCCCGAAAGCCGTATCCATGGTTGAAAACGGGGCGTTACATAGTAGAGTGTGCACAGCACCGGAACCACCAAAGACCGGAACCAAAACCCGGAATGAGGACAAACCCATGAACGAGACGGCCTCCCCCGACGATAAAACCCGTCGCGATTTTCTGCTTCTTTCCACCGTCGCCGTCGGCGCGGTCGGCACGGGATTGGCCATTTGGCCGCTTGTTGATGCCATGAACCCGGCCGCCGACACCTTGGCGCTATCAACCACCGATGTTGATTTGACGCCGATTGCCGAAGGCCAGTCGATTACCGTGGTCTGGCAGGGCAAGCCGGTGTTCGTCCGCCACCGCACCGCCGCCGAGATCAAAACCGCCGAAGCGGTCGCCATGATAGACCTGATCGACCCCCAGACCGACAAGGACCGGGTAACAAAACCTCAGTGGCTGATCATGGTCGGTATCTGCACCCATTTAGGCTGTATTCCGCTGGGCCAGAAGTCGTCCGAGCCGAAGGGTGAGTACGGCGGCTGGTTCTGCCCCTGTCATGGCTCGCATTACGATACCTCCGGGCGCATCCGCAAAGGCCCGGCGCCGAAGAACCTTGTGGTCCCGGCGTATAAGTATTTGACCGACACCACGGTCAAGATCGGATAGGGAACAGACCATGAGCAACAAATTCTTCGAAAATCCGGTCATCAAATGGGTCGAATACCGGCTGCCGATCTTCAGCTTTATCGACGAATCGGTGGGCTCTGGTTATCCGACGCCGAAAAACCTGAATTACTGGTGGAACTTCGGCTCGTTGGCCGGAATCGTGCTGACGATCTTGATTGTCACCGGCATCGTTCTCGCCATGAGCTACACCCCGCATGTGGATTACGCTTTTGAGTCGGTCGAACGGATCATGCGCGATGTCAATTACGGCTGGTTGCTGCGCTATATCCATATGAACGGCGGCTCGATGTTCTTCATTCTGGTCTACATCCATATGTTCCGGGGCATGTATTACGGGTCTTACAAGGAACCCCGCGAATTGCTGTGGATTATCGGCGTATTCATCGTACTGGCGATGATGGCGACCGCGTTCATGGGCTATGTTTTGCCGTGGGGGCAGATGAGCTTCTGGGGGGCGACGGTGATTACCAACCTGTTCTCCGCCGTGCCCATCATCGGCGACAGCATCGTGACCTGGTTGTGGGGTGGGTTTTCCATCGACAACCCGACGCTGAACCGGTTCTTCTCCTTCCATTATCTGCTGCCGTTCGTGATTTTCGCGCTGGTCTTCGTGCATCTTTGGGCGCTGCACGTGCACAAGTCCAACAATCCGCTGGGCGTCGATATCAAAGGCCCCGAGGACACCATCCCGTTCCATCCCTACTACACCATCAAGGATCTGTACGGGCTCGGCATCCTGATGATTTTTTTCATGTTCTTCGTCTTTTTCGCGCCCAACTTCTTCGGCGAGCCCGATAACTACATCAAGGCGGACCCCCTGGTGACGCCGCCGCACATCGTGCCGGAATGGTATTTCCTGCCGTTCTACGCGATTTTGCGCGCGGTCCCGGATATCTGGTTTATCTCCGCCAAACTGGGCGGCGTCATCGCCATGTTCGGCTCCATCCTGATCCTGATCCTGCTGCCGTGGCTGGACCGATCCCCGGTTCGCAGCGCCCGGTTCCGTCCCATTTACCGGCAATTGTTCTGGGTCTTTGTCGTCGACTGCTTCATCCTCGGCTGGGTCGGCGCCAATTCGCCGGACGCCGTTTTCCACGGCATTCCGTTCCTGTGGATCGGCCAGGCCAGTACGGCGTATTACTTCGCCCACTTCCTATTCATCATCCCGCTGGTCAGCATCCTGGAAAAACCAAAAATGCCGCCGGAAAGCATCAATGCCGCGGTTACCAACAAGGGAGCGGCATCATGATGAACCCCATGAAAAATGCCCTTCTCGCCCTCGGCCTTACTCTTTCCATGGCGTTAACCCTGTCCGCCGGCTCGGCCCTTGCCGAAGGCGTCAAATTGCCTGAGCGCGACTGGTCCTTCAACGGCATGTTCGGGACGTTCGACCGGGGCAGCCAGCAACGCGGGTTTCAGGTCTATAAAGAGGTCTGCGCCAGCTGCCATTCGCTGCGGCTGTTGGCGTACCGCAATTTGGCCGGCATCGGCATGAGCGCCGACCAGATCAAGGCCGTCGCCGCCGAATTCGAAGTCACCGATGGCCCCAATGCCGAAGGCGCAATGTATACCCGCCCGGCCAGGCCGTCTGACCGGTTTGCCGCGCCCTTCGCCAACGATAACGCGGCGCGCACGGCGAACAACGGCGCCCTGCCGCCGGACCTGTCGTTGATGGCCAAGGCCCGCAAAGGCGGCGCCGATTACCTGCACGCGCTGTTGACGGGCTACAAGGAAGCACCGCCCGAAGGCGTCACGCTAAGCGAAGGCATGCAATACAACACCTACTTCGCCGGCAACCAGATCGCCATGGCGGCGCCGTTTGCCGATAGCGCGGTAGAATACGCCGACGGCACCAAGGCGACGAAGGACCAGATCGCCACCGACATTTCCACCTTCCTGGCCTGGGCGGCGGAACCGGAGCTGGAGGAACGCAAGCGCCTCGGCATCAAGGTGCTGTTGTTCCTGATCGTGCTGACGGCGATGCTGTACGCCGTCAAGCGTCAGGTCTGGAAAGATCTGCACTAAGCCTCAGTTGGGCATTGTCAGAGGAAAGTTAACGGAGCTACGAAGCTGATGCTTTGTTGAGCATCAGGCGGCAAGTTGCCGCCATTCTGCCAAGGCAATGGTCCGGTTAATGTTGTAAGTTTCGCGGTTTTAAAGATGACGCTGCCGGTTAAAGTGGTTATGGACTGAAGAGTGGATCGAGGCGAATTTTTGTAATGACTTTGCGCTCCTGAATTTGGCCATCGACCGTTTTCGTCGCCGGAACGGTTGGTGAGAGTTTTCAGCCCGATTGTTGAGCCAACGACCTGTCTCTTGGCGGGCCGCCTTGCGATCTCGCCGTTTGGTGACGAACGCCTCAAGAACCTCTCCCTCGTGGTCGACGGCCCGCCAGAGACAGTGGGTTTCGCCGCTGATACGCACGAAGACTTCATCCGGATGCCCTCTCCATTGTGGAACGCCCCGCGAAAGCACCCATCGGGCCAAACCGGTTCCACCCTGCACGTGCCGTCTCGTCGCTAATGTCGATCCCGCGGTCATGAAGAATGTCTTCGACTTGCCGTAGCGACAGGGGATGGCGAATATACATCATCACTGTCAGACGGATAATCTCGGGCGAGGTTTTGAAATAACGGAATGGATCTTTCATCCGCTATCGCTAGAGCCGGCTTTCCAGGGGCTCAAGCAACTTTCCTCTGACAACGCCCTCAATTGTTCTTGGCGCCCTTGTCGATCCAGCGGCGGATCAGATGACGTTGCCACTTGGACAACGGTGCGCGGTTATGCGGCATGTTGATTTCGGGCCGCGCCCGGCCTTCGATCAGGACGCTCAGGTTCGACGTGAAGGAGTTGCCGGGAACGACAATCGCGCCGAAATTGGTCCCCTTCATGACCCCTTCATAGGTCGACAAATCAAGCCCGCTTTTCTGCTGCCCTGCCCCGCCCGGCTGGTGGCATTCGCCGCAGTGCTGTTGCAGGATGGGCAGAACATCCCGGCTGAAGCTGGCATGTTCACCGCCGCCGGCGGGCGTGCCGATGACCAAGGCAGCCCCGAAAGCAATGATCCCGGTGATGAAGGCTGGTAACCGGATTGAGAATATAGCCATTTTGGCCTCCACTCTGCCGGAAACAAACATTATGGTGATCATGAACGCTAACGCATCGGGGCCGCATTGGCTTTGACCCCGGTCAAGAACTCCATACTTTATTGATGAACAGCAATTATCCCGCGCCAAGCCCTGAGAACACCCACACCGTCGTTGCCTGCAAGGGCGGCGGCAGGACGGCCTTGGAACAACGCTCGGCGCCGAGACCGGACGCCGGCGAGATTCTGCTGGCGCTTCGGGTCGTCGGCTTTTGCGGCACCGATCTCTATAAGCTGGACAACGGCACGGCGGTGACCGGCAGCGTCCTCGGCCATGAATTGGTCGGCGAGGTGATCGCCGTCGGCGACGGCGTCGATAAATTTCACATCGGTGACCGGGTCGCGGTGCCCCACCACGTGTCGTGTGGTGAATGTGTTTTATGCCGTCGCGGCAATGAAACCATGTGCGAGGTGTTCCGGGAAAACCTGCTGGTGCCGGGCGGCTTCGCCGATACCATCCTGGTCCGGCCCCGCGCCGTCGACCAAGCGGCGAAACGGTTGCCGGAAGGCCTCAGCGACGAAGCCGCCGTGTTCATGGAACCGGCCGGCTGCGTGCTCCGGGGCATCCGCCGCGCCGGGCTTGGCAATCAAGCCCCCACCGCCGTTATCATGGGGGCGGGCAGCATGGGGCTGTTGCATCTTTTGGTCCTGGCCGCCGTCTTCCCGAAAGCGCAAGTGACCGTCATCGACCCGGTGGCCGCGCGCCGCGAGATGGCGGAAAAGCTTGGCGCGGCGCACACGTCGGAACCCGGCGAGGCGGCAATGGAAAGCGTCATGGCGTCGACCGGCGGTTTTGGCGTCGATGCCGCCTTTGATACCGTCGGCGGCAACAATGCCCTGGACGCCGGGCTTAAGCTGACCCGCCAAGGCGGAACGGTGGTGCTGTTCGCCCATGCGCCGGGCGACGAGGCGGCAAAGGTCGATCTCAATTCGGTGTTCAAGTATGAACGCCGGATTCTGGGCACTTATTCGGCGTCGGTGCGGGACCAAGCCGAAATTTTCGAGCTTCTGCGTACCGGCCGCCTCGACCCGTCCCCCCTGGTCACCCACACCATGCCCCTGGATGATTTCGAGACCGGCGTGTCACTGGCCAGAAATCACCAGGCCCTGAAGGTTCTGTTCACGCCGTCCAGTCATGCGGGGCGGTCGTGAGGGTGTCGCCAAAGACCACAATGACCATGCGCGGTGCCGTGCTGGTCGGCGTTGAGAAAATCGAAATTCAGGATGTTGCCGTGCCCACCCCCGGCCCCGGCGAGATTCTGCTGGGTGTCGAGGCGGCGACCACCTGCGGCACCGACGTTAAGGTGTTCCGGCGCGGTGGCCATCCCCGCATGCTCAAGGTGCCGACGTTGTTCGGCCATGAAGTCTCCGGCCGCGTCGCCGTCCTCGGCCCCGGCGTCGAGAATTTTTCCGAAGGCGACGCCGTCGTCGTCGCCAATTCCGCGCCGTGTCTGCAATGCGAGCCATGCAAGATGGGCCGGGAAAACCTGTGCGAGGACCTGCACTATATCAACGGCGCCTTTGCCGAATATCTTTTAGTGCCCAAGCGCTTCGTCGAGCGGAACACCCACGCCATTCCCATGGGTCTCACGTTCGAGAAGGCGGCGCTGACCGAACCCTTGGGCTGCGTGTTGCACGGCATCGATGCTTGCGATCTGCACCGCTACGACAGCCAGGGCCCGGTTGAGATCGTCGTCTTCGGCGGCGGCCCAATCGGACTGTTGTTCGTCGGCGCCCTAGCCGAGGACGGACACCGGGTGATTCTGGCCGACCCCAACCCGAACCGCTTAAGCATCGGCAAACAACTGGGTGCGGCCGAAACCATCGAAATCGTCCGTGGCGGCGGCCAGGCCGAACGGGTACGGGCCGCGACCAAGGACCAGAAGGGCGCCTGGGTCGCCATCGATTCCACCGGCGTCCAGGAGGTCTGGTCGGATGCCATTGACAGCGTGCGGCCGGGTGGCCTAGTCAATTTGTTCGGCGGCTGCGCGCCCGGCACCAGTATCGAACTGGACACCCATCTGGTGCATTATTCGGAGCTGACCATCAAAGGCGTCTACCACCACCGCCCCGAGACCATCAAAAGGGCGCTGGCGCTTCTTAGCAATCCGAATTTCAAGGCCGAGCTTCTATTGTCCGCCGAGCGCCCCATCGAAGAGGTCGAAGACGCGCTGCGCAGCATGATCAGCAAGGAGGCGCTGAAAGTCGTCATCAAAAATCGATAAACGTGGTGAAGCCTTCGACCGGCTCGCGTTCCGTCACCAAAGTGTTTTCCACCGCATTCGGGTCGGCATAGCCCAACGAGATGCCGCAGACGACGACCTCGTCTTTGGAAATGCCCAGTTGGTCGCGAATAATGGCGTGATAATTGGCAAATGCCGCCTGCGGGCAGGTGTGCAGGCCCAAGCCCCGCGCCGCGATCATGATATTTTGCAGGAACATGCCGTAATCGAGCCAGCTTCCGATCTGCAACGAGCGCTCGATGGTGAACATCAATCCTACCGGCGCGTCGAAGAACTGAAAGTTCCGCCCGTGCTGGGCGTGCATCTTGTCCTTGTCGCCCTTTCCGATGTCCAACAAGCCGTAAAGATCCCAGCCGACCTTGCGCCGCCGCGCCAGGTGGACGTCGGTGAATTCCAGGGGATAGTAATTGTATTCCCGTTCAGGGCTTTCATCGCCGTCATAGGCCTTGAGGATCGCCGCCGACAGCGCCTTCAGGGCCTTCCCGGCCACAGCATAGACCCGCCACGGCTGAATATTGGTGCCGCTGGGGGCGCGGCTGGCGATGGCCAGCAGATGCTCCACCGTTTCCTTCGGCACCGGGTCGGCCAAAAAGCGGCGGATCGACCGGCGGCTGTTGATCGCGTCCTCGGCGCTGGCGGCGGGCGTATTTAAATCCGCGATTAAATTTTCCGGCTCGGCCACGGGCCTTTTCCTTTCCTTAAGCTTGCGCCAGCAACCTCATGCAAAATCCACCTATCAAGCTTGCAGAATAAACATTTGGCTTTTATATGGGGCCTATATAATGGTCTGATATATATTACTCCAATATAGCAACCCTACTAAACATTTTGCCTGATTAGCGGCAGGGATCAAGTCATGGACTCAAAAACGCTTTGCCTCGGTGCGCTCATACTCGGCGACGCCAGCGGCTATGAAATCAAGAAACTGTTCGAGGAAGGCCCGTTCAGTTACTTCCACCAGACCAGCTTCGGCTCCATCTATCCGGCGCTCGGCAAGCTGACCGAGGAAGGTCTCGTCACCTGCGACGAATTTGAGCAGGACGGTCGCCCCGACAAGAAAGTCTACAGCCTGACCGACGCCGGTCGTGCCGCCTTCAAGACGGCGCTACGTGGAACCCCGGCACGTGACAAAATTCGCTCAGAATCCTTGTACATGCTGTTCTTCGCCGACTTGATGGAATCCGATCATCTGCGCGATGTCTATGACGGCTACCTGGCCGGATTTCGCTACAACGTCGAACATCTCAATGGTTTGAGCCCGGATGGGGTGAGCCGGTCGCGGTTGTTCGTGCGCGGATTTGGCAAAGCTTTCTACGTAGCCGCCCTCAACTATCTGGAAGACAATAAACACCTGCTACTGCCCGAAGACGACCGCCCCGGCGCCAAGGGAGAAAAGTCATGAAACGGTCTTATCTGACGGCCCTGGCCATTGCCGCCGCTGTAATCCTGTGGCTGGCGTCCGGCTGGATCAGCGGCGGACAAACCGCCCAGCCAAAGGCCAAGTCCCCGGCCAAGGAAACGGAATTGCCCCAGGTCCGCACCCGCGACATGAGGGCGCGGGATAAAACCAGAGAATTAGTCTTGTTCGGCCGCACCGAGGCCGCCCGCACGGTCGTTTTACGCGCCCAAACGGCGGGCCGCGTCGCCGCCATCCCGCTGGATAAGGGCCGCACCGCAAAAAATGGCGACGTCCTCGTGCGTCTCGCCCCGGAAGACCGCCCGGCCCGCCTGAAAGAATTTGAGGCCGCCGTTGAACATGCGCAGATTGCCCATGAGGCGTCCCAGAAGTTGTCGAAGGAGGCTTTCCGCTCGAAGATCCAATTGGCGGAAAACAAGGCGCAATTGGCAAGCGCCCGCGCCCGCCTCGCGACGATCCGCGAAGATATCCATAAAACCGCAATCCGCGCGCCCTTCGACGGCGTCGTCAACGATGTCGGCGTCGAGGTCGGCGATTACCTGAAAATCGGCGATCCTGTCGCTACCGTCATCGACCTCGACCCGATGCTGGTCGTCGCCGAAATAGCTGAGGGCACTATCGCGCGGCTTGCCAAAGGTGGCGCAGCGCAGGTCACAATCGCCGGGCTCGGCACATTTGACGGCGTCGTCAATTTTATTTCCAGAACGGCGACACCGGCGACCCGGACCTTCCCAATCGAGGTTTCGGTTGCCAATCCCAACGCCGTCATTGCCGAGGGGATGACCACGGAACTGCATCTGAGCGGAGAAACGGTGCGCGCCCATCTGTTGTCACCGGCTGTGCTGACCCTGTCCGACGAAGGCGTCGTCGGGGTCAAGACCGTGAATGGCGACGATGTCGTGGAATTCCACCCGGTGCGCATCATTGCCGATACCCCGGAGGGCATGTGGGTAAGCGGCTTGGGCGACCGTGTCCGGGCCGTCACCGTCGGCCAGGAATTCGTCAGGGCGGGACAAAAAGTGCGAACTGTTCCTGAAAAAACGGGAGCCAACTGATGCTCGGCCTGATCGACCAGGCGTTCGCCCATGCGCGCACGGTTCTGTCAGCGCTGGTGATGATTCTGATCACCGGAACGATCTCCTACGTCAATATCCCCAAGGAAGCCGAACCGGACATCAACATTCCCATCGTCTACGTCAAGATGGTGCACGAAGGGATTTCGCCGGAAGACGCGGAACGGTTGCTGATCAGGCCCATGGAACAGGAACTGCGCACCATCGAAGGCGTCAAGGAAATGCGCTCCACCGGCTTTGAAGGCGGCGCCAACGTGACCCTGGAATTCGATGCCGGGTTCGATGCCGACAAGGCCATGAGCGACGTCCGCGAAAAGGTCGATCTGGCAAAACCGGAATTGCCTGAAGACACCGACGAGCCAACCGTCCACGAGGTCAATTTCAGCCTGTTCCCGGTCATCGTCGTGACCCTGTCGGGCGAGGTGCCGGAACGCGCCCTGATGCATTTGGCGCGCGAATTACAAGACGTCATCGAAGGCCTGACCAACGTGTTGAAAGTGGAAATCGCCGGCGACCGCGAGGAAATGGTCGAAGTCCTGATTGACCCGGCCAAGGTGGAGAGTTACGGCCTGTCGCCGTTGGAAGCCATCGCCGCCTTTAAAAATTCCAACCTGCTGGTTGCCGCCGGTGCCCAGGATACGGGGCGTGGGCGATTTTCCTTGAAAGTGCCGGGGTTATTCGAGACCACCCGCGACGTTTTGGAACTGCCGGTTAAAACGCAAGGCGATTCCGTCGTTCGCCTGGCCGACATCGCCGACGTGCGGCGCACCTTCAAGGACCCGGAAACTTTCGCCCGTGTCGATGGCAAAAAGGCGCTGGCGCTGGAAGTCTCGAAACGCAGCGGCGTCAACATCATTGAAACCATCGAAACCGTTAAGCGCGTCGTCAATGAAGAACGCACCGCCTGGCCGCCTGGGCTGGCCCAAGCGGTACAGGTGGGTTTTTCCCAGGACAAGTCGAAACAGATCCACACCATGCTGAAAGACCTACAAAACAACGTTATCGCCGCCGTGCTGCTGGTAATGGTCGTCGTTATCGCGACCTTGGGTATTCGCACTGCCGGGCTGGTCGGGATCGCCATTCCGGGCTCGTTTCTGGCCGGTATTCTGGTGCTCGCCTCGTTCGGCATGACCATCAATATCGTTGTTCTGTTCTCGCTGATACTTGCTGTCGGCATGCTGGTGGACGGCGCCATCGTGGTCACCGAATTCGCCGACCGAAAGATGACCGAGGGCGAACCGCCCAAGCGCGCCTACAACCTGGCGGCCAAGCGCATGGCATGGCCCATCATCGCGTCCACGGCGACGACGCTGGCGGCGTTCGGGCCGCTGGTGTTCTGGCCCGGTGTCGTCGGCGAATTCATGAAATACCTGCCCCTGACCCTGCTGGCGACGTTGTCGGCGTCGCTGTTGATGGCGTTGGTATTCATACCCACGCTGGGCGCGTATGTTGGGCGGCCCGGCGCGGCTGACCCGGAAACCATGAAGGTTCTGGCCGCCGGGGAAACCCTGGACCACTTACAACAGGCGCCGGGCATTACCGGTTTCTATGTCCGGGTTTTACAATCCGCGCTGAACCATCCCGCCAAGATTCTGGCCGGGGCCGTTGTTCTTATGATTGCCGTGCAGGGCGGTTATGCCATGTTCGGCAAGGGCGTCGAATTTTTCCCCGATGTGGAACCCGATTTCGCCAAATTGCAGGTCCGCGCCCGGGGCAATCTTTCAATTCAGGAAAAAAGCGATCTGATGGGCGAAGTAGAGCGCCACATCCTCGCCCTCAATGCCGAAAAAAGAGAATTCAAAAGCGTTTACACCCGCACCGGGGCGGAAAAACTAAGCCAGGAAGCCGAAGACATCATCGGCACCGTGACTGTGGAATTCACCGACTGGGACAAACGCCGCAAGGCTGCGGTGATTTTGGCCGATGCCCTAGAACGGGTCAGCGGGCTGGCCGGGATCATCGTCAATTCGCGCCAGGAAGAAAGCGGCCCTCCGGTCGGAAAGCCCGTGCAAATACAGCTATCGTCACGTTTCCCCAAGCTTCTGGACCCGGAAACGGAGAAGGTTCGCCAACAGTTCGATAAAATGATTGGGCTGACCAATATAGAAGACAGCCGTGCGCTGCCCGGAATTGACTGGCAGATCATCGTTGACCGCGCCCAAGCCGCGAAATTCAATGCCAACGTGGACGTCATCGGGCGCGCCGTTCAATTGGCATCCTCAGGAATCAAACTGGGCGAATACCGCCCCGACGACAGCGATGAGGAAATCGATGTCCGGGTTCGTTGCCCCACGGCCTATCGCACTATCGAACGGCTCGATCACATCCGCGTCGTCACCGCGTCGGGTCCGGTGCCGATCAGCAACTTCGTCCATCGTACGGCCCAACCTCGTGTAGGCACAATAAACCGGACCGACGGCAGCCGGGTGATGAGCGTCAAGGCCGACTTAGCCCCCGGTGTTCTCGCCGACGACAAGGTGGCAGAGTTGCAGGGCTGGTTGAGAACCGCAACCATCGACCCTCGGGTGAAGGTCTCCTTCAAGGGCGAGGACGAGGAACAGTCCAAGGCCAAGGCTTTTCTGATCAAGGCCTTCGGCGTCGCCCTGTTCATCATGGCGATCATTTTGGTGACCCAGTTCAACAGTTTCTATTCCGCCCTCCTGATCCTGTCGGCGGTAATTATGTCCACCATCGGGGTGTTTATCGGCCTGCTGGTCACCGGCCAGCCGTTCGGCATCGTCATGGGCGGCATCGGCCGTCATTGCGCTGGCCGGTATCGTCGTCAACAACAACATCGTGTTGATCGACACCTTCGACCGCCTCAAGGAAACCACGGAAACGGCGCGCGAAGCTATTTTGCGGACCGGAGCACAGCGCCTGCGGCCGGTGTTGCTGACCTCGGTGACGACGATTTTGGGCCTGTTGCCGATGGTGCTGGGCGTCAACATCGACTTCATCACCCGCGAAATATCCATCGGCGCCCCGGCGATGCAGTGGTGGTCGCAGTTGTCGACGTCCATCGTCTTCGGGCTCGGCTTCGCCACCATCCTGACCCTGGTGGTGACGCCGTCGGCGTTGATGATCAAGGACAACGTGCACGACTGGCTGGCGCGGCGGCGGGCTTCCGGGAAAAAGACTGAAAAAAAGGGCGGAAAAAACCCGGCGGAGGCTAAAGCCTAGAGCCCGCCTTCGATAAAGTCCTCGATGTATTCGCGGATGATGGCCTCCAGGCTGTCGTCCTTGGGCAGGCCAAGGGTGCGGGCGCGGCTGTCTTGCATCGCCAACGGCCAGGATTTGACGATGGCCTCGGTGGCGGGGTCCGGGCTCAAGGTGATCGGTCCCAGCGCAATCCCCTTTTCGGCGGCGACGCGCTCCAGGGCGGCGATCATCTCCGTCACCGCGTAGGCGTTGTTCGGCAAATTGACGACACGATCCGCGCCCAGCGCATCACCATCGGCATCCATCAGGCCGATCAGCCCGGCAATGGCGTTGCGGGCGCCGATCACCATCATGCGCGTATCCATGGCCACCGGCAGGACGTATTCCACGCCCGACAGCGGTTCGCGGAAGACGCCGCTGGCGAACCCGGACGCCGCCGCATTGGGCGCACCGGGGCGGATGATTACCGTCGGCAGCCGCACGGCGCGGCCATCGAGGAAGCCCTTGCGGGTGTACTCGTTGATCATCAACTCACCGATCGCCTTGGTCATGCCGTAGGTGGTTTGCGGCAACAGCCTGGTCATGTCGGTGACGGCCTCTGGCATATCAGGGCCACCGAACGCGGCGAGGCTGGAGGCGAAGACGATGCGGGGGGTGCCGTTCCGGGTGCGTAAGGCGTCGAGGATATTGCGGCCACCGTCGAAATTCACCCGCATGGCAAGATCGAAGTCCTTCTCGCCGCCGGCGCTGACCACCGAGGCGAGATGAAAAGCGCCGATGTCGTCACGGTCGATGAGGGCGGCGACCTGATCCCGATCCGAAATGTCGCCGTCGACCATGGTCACCCGGCCATCAAGGCCGTCCGGCACCACATCGGGGACCTTGGCGTCGAACAGCACCAGGGAATCCATATCCGGCCGTTGCATCAGTTTGCGGGCGATGCCGACGCCCAGGAACCCACAGCCGCCGGTGATGACGATTTTCATTGCTCGGCATCCAATCCGATGCCTTCCTGCTCCATCACCCGTGTGACCGCCGGAAGCGCGGCCATGCGTTCGGCGAAACGCCAGAGGTTGGCGTATTCGGTGGTCGGCGGATCGATCCGGAGCCCCCAGCAGGCATGGACGAAGGCCAACGAGTCGGCCAGGGTCATGCCGTCGCCGACCAGCCAGTCGCGGCCTTCGAGCCGGCCGTCAAGGCGGCTGAGGCAAAGGGCGAAGCGTTTTCGCGCCGATTCCTTCAATTCCGCCTGTGCCGTTTCGTCGTCATGCCAGCGGAACGGCCTGAGCCACAAACCGAAGGCCGGGTGTTCCTGCGACGCCATGAACAGCAGGTACTGCATCATCAGGGCGCGCTGCCACGATCCCGGCGGCGGCGAAACGCGGCCCTGGCCGTATTTTTCGTCAATGTGGAGCAGGATGGCGACGCTTTCCGTCAACAGGCCGTCCTCGGTGATCAGGCTTGGCGCCTGGCCCATGGGATTGACGGCCAGATGTTCGGGCTCCATCAGCTTGTCGCGGTCGGCCAGCACCAGTGCGTAATCAAGACCCAGGTGTTCAAGGATAATGTGCACAGCCATCGAACAGGCGCCGGGCAGGCCGTAGAGCGTCATCATCCGGCTTTTTCCGGGTAAAGCGCCGCCAGTCCCTGTTTCGAGGCTTCGGCGACGCCGCGTTCGGTAATCAGCCCGGTCACCAGCCTGGCCGGGGTGACGTCGAAGGCATAATTGGCGGCATTGCTGGCGGGCGGCGCTATGGTGATGGTTTCGATCTTGCCGGCGTCGGTGATGCCGGTCAGGCGGGTGACTTCGCCGGCGTCGCGTTGTTCGATGGGCACGTCCTTGACGCCGTCGTTGATGGTCCAGTCGATGGTCGGCCCCGGCAGACCGACATAAAACGGCACGTTGTTATCGTGCGCCGCCAGCGCCTTCAGGTAGGTGCCGATTTTATTACACACATCCCCCGCCGCCGTGGTGCGGTCAGTGCCGACAATGCACAGATCGACCATGCCGTGCTGCATCAAATGGCCGCCGACGTTATCGACGATCAACGTATGGGACACGCCGTGCTGGCCCAGTTCCCAACAAGTCAAACTGGCGCCCTGGTTGCGGGGCCGGGTCTCATCGACCCACACATGCACCGGAATACCGGCGTCATGGGCCTTGTAAACGGGCGCCATCGCCGTGCCCCAGTCGACCGTCGCCAGCCAGCCGGCGTTGCAATGGGTGAGGACGTTAACTTGTTCGGGCTTGCCCCCCGACTTATTTTGGGTGGTCCAGATGTCCTCAATAATTCCCTTGCCGAATTCACCCAGGGACGAACACATTTCCACATCTTCGTCGCAGATTTCGGCGGCGCGTTGATAGGCCGCGGCTTGGCGTTGATCGGCGGCCAGGGGGGCCAACAGCGCCTTCAGATCATCCAACGCCCAGCGCAGGTTAACCGCCGTCGGCCGGGTCGCATAGAGCACCTTGTGGGCGGTTTCCAGCGCCGCGTCAGACGCATCGTCCTTCATCGCCAACGCCATGCCATAGGCCGCCGTTGCGCCGATCAGCGGCGCGCCCCGGACCAGCATATCGGCGATGGCCACCGCCGCATCGTCCAAAGAGTTCATGCCGACGACGGCAAATTCAAACGGCAGCTTGGTCTGGTCGATGATCTCAACCGTCTCGCCGTTGTCGCCGAGCCAAATGGTGCGGGTGGGCTTGCCGTCAACCAGCATGAACGGTTATTCCACGGCTTCGACGACGAACATGTCGCGGTCGACGGCGCCGCCTGCCATCTTGGCATGGGCGGCCTGATAGGCATCGGAATTATAACACTCCTTCGCCTTCTCGACGCTCTCGAACTCAATAATGACGGCGCGAAGCTTCTCGTTGCCCTCTAAGGTCGTCACGTTACCGCTGCGGGCGAGAAACTTTCCGCCGAATGCGGCTACCGCAGGACCCGCGCCTTCGGCGTAGGCTTTCAGCTTGTCGGGGTCGTTAATGGCGTTATAGGCGGAAATTATATAGGCCTTAGGCATGATTGTTCTCCCATAATTGGTTTTGTTGATTAACTGCCGAGCGCACGACCGGCGACGGCCGACAATTTTTTGATTAACTTCGCATCGCGGGCGCCTAGCTGGGTGATAATGGCGTTGTCCAAGGCCGTGTGGCAACCGGCGGAACAGGTTTCCGCCCGGCCCGATAACGACGGCGTCACCGCCTTGACCAGGGCGCGGGCGTTATCGGCGTTGGCCATCAGCACACCGATGATGGCGTCGACGGTGACGTGATCGTGGTCCGGGTGCCAGCAATCGAAATCGGTGACCATGGCGACGGTGGCGTAACACATCTCGGCCTCGCGGGAGAGCTTGGCCTCCGGCATGTTGGTCATGCCGATGACGTCGCAGTTCCAGCTCCGGTACAGTTCCGATTCCGCTAGGGTCGAGAACTGCGGGCCTTCCATGGTCAGATAGGTGCCACCGCGCTGATAGGGAATGTCGAGGCCCTTGATCGCGGCCTCGATGGCGTCGCCGAGGCGCGAACAGACCGGGTGCCCCATCCCCACATGCGCCACCAGCCCGGTGCCGAAAAAGCTTTTCTCGCGGGCAAAAGTGCGGTCGATGAATTGATCGGCAATGACGAAGGTGCCGGGGGCCAGGTTTTCTTTAAAGGAGCCGCAGGCGGAAACAGAAATGATCTCGGTGACCCCGGCGCGTTTCAAGCAATCGATGTTGGCGCGGTAATTCAATTCCGACGGCGGGATGCGATGGCCGCGACCATGGCGGGGCAGGAACACCATTTTCTGCGCCCCCTGGTCCGATGGTAATTCGCCGATCAGCAATTCATCGGACGGCTCCCCGAACGGCGAGGTGACTTTCTCCCAGCGGGTGTTTTCCAGGCCATCGATTTCATAGACGCCACTGCCGCCGATGACGCCGATAACGGGAGGGGTTCCAGGGACCTTATTTGTGGCGGGCATCAACCGAGGTTCCCGGCGAAAAAGTCCAGCGTGCGCTTCAACGCCATGGTCGAGGCTTCTTCGTTGAATTCCGGGCGGTGGTCGCAGCTAAACCCGTGCCCGGCGTCATAGATGTAGACCGACACGTCTGGATGCGCCGCTGAAATGACATCCACATCCGCCATCGGGATGGATTGGTCGTGCATGCCGAAATGCAGGATGGTCGGGCATTTTGGCGCCTCGTCGTTTAGCGCCAGAATACCGCCGCCGTAATACCCGATGGCGGCATCGAAATCGAGGCGGCAGGCGGCGGCCCAGGCGACGAACCCGCCCCAGCAATAGCCGACGATGCCGACCTTGCCCGCCGCCGACGCGGCTTCCCAAGCGGCGCGGACATCAGACAAGACCAGATCGAGATGATCGTTGCCCTGGGCCTTGAGGGCACGGCCGATGGTTTTGTCACCGTCTTCGTAGCCGAGATCAACGCCGGCCTGAAAGCGGTCGAAGATGGCCGGCGCAATGGCGACGTAGCCTTCGGCGGCGAAGCCATCGGCGACTTCGCGAATATGCGCGTTGACGCCGAAAATTTCCTGAATGACGATGACGCCGCCTTTCGGCGCACCATCTGGATCGGCGCGGTAGGCCCCCAATTGGTGCCCATCCGCCGCCGTCAATGTAATCGTCTCGCCCATGATGCCTCCCTGATTTCGGTCTCGTTTTATTGCCCTTAACCTAGCGTAAAAAGGTGCATCCGACAAAGCCCGTATCAATATCAATTGGGGAGAACGTCTCGACACGTGAATTGATACTTCCTAAAGTAGCGAAGCCTTTCTAGAGAGCGCGGAAAAACTTAACTACGAGGTTTTCTTCCTTGCGAACTTTTCATCTCAGCCCCTTTATTGCCGCCTTGCTTCTTGCCGCCTGCCAGGCGATTCCGGTCAAGGTTGCGGACGTAAAAACCCTGGAGACGGTGGAAATCAAGGATTCCGCATCGGTGGCGGCAATTAAATTTGATCGGGTCGGGATTAAAATTAAACGCGGCACCGCGATCGGTTCTTATGACCCTGGCGTTCTTGGCCTTAATTGTGCGATTGATGACGGCAACATTTTCTGGAACCAGGGACGAGTGTTGGCCCGGGATGTTGAATTTGAGGACATTTTTTTCAATGAAATGAAAGCCGCGAATTTCAATGTTGTCGGCGACCCGGAAAAAATGTTCGCCGGTGCAACCGATGACAGCAAAAGCCCCCGTTACCTGATCGGCGGCCAGATCGATGACATCAAGCTTGAAATCTGTGAGGAAATAAGCCTTTGGACCGGTTACCCGAGAGGAACTCAAAAAGGCAAGGGTTCGGTCAGGGTCCGCTGGCAGGTGTTTAACATAGTGACCCGAAAGGTGGAATATGAGACCACGACCCAGGGGGCGGCAAATCTGAATATTGGCGCCGCCGGTGGCGAAATGGTCCTTTTTCACAACGCCTTCGCCAACGCCGTCGTCAATTAAGCAGCGGATCAGAAATTCGTGAATGTTCTTTCCGCCAAGGCGCCTTCCATTCTCGACATTCTGAAGGCGGATGACGCCGAGTTGAAGATTTTGCGCTATCCGACCCGCACCCGGACGATCACCGATGCCATCGATCAAATCCGGCTGTCCGTGGCGACCATCGAGACCGAATCCGGTCATGGCTCGGGATTTTTTATCAGCCCCACCTTGATCATGACCAACTTTCATGTCGTCGGGAACAACCAGTTCATGCGCATCACCCTGCTGACTGGGCGAAAAATTCTGGGCGAAGTCATCCGCCGCCACCCGAAAAGGGACGTCGCTATCATTCAGGTCGAAAAAAGCGGGCAAATTCCGATCCCGATACGCACGACACCCCTAAAAATTACTGAAGAGGTCTATGCCATCGGATCGCCTTTGGACAAAGAGCTTTCCGGAACCGTGACACGGGGGATCGTCAGCAAATTCTCCACCAACCGGGCCGGGATGGAAGACATCCAGGCCGATGTGGATATTCAGGGCGGCAACAGCGGCGGCCCCCTCCTCGATAATAAAGGCAACGTGGTTGGAATCAGCTATGCCGGGATCGGGCCGAAGGGACAATTTTCCGCCGGGGTAAACTTCTTCATCCCCATTGCGGATGCCATGAGAAGTTTGAACATCATCTTCCGAAAAAGAAATCAGCCGTCTTAATCACGGCCAATACCCTAAACGTTAAACCGGAACAACAGAACGTCGCCGTCCTTGACGATGTAGTCGCGGCCTTCGGCGCGCATTTTGCCGGCTTCCTTGGCCGCCTGTTCACCGCCGAGGCGGATGAAATCATCATAGCCAATGGTTTCGGCGGCGATGAAGCCCTTGGCGAAATCGGTGTGGATGACGCCGGCCGCCTGCTGCGCCGTGGCGCCATTTTCCACCGTCCAGGCGCGGACTTCTTTCGGCCCGACGGTGAGGAAGGTGATTAAATTCAACAACGCGTACCCGGCGCGCACAACCCGGTCCAGGCCGGTTTCGGTAAGGCCCAGACTTTCCAGGAATTCGCCGCGCTCGGCCGGATCGCTCAGTTGCGCGACCTCTTCCTCGATCTTGGCCGAAATAATGACCGAGCCGGCGCCCTCACTGGTGGCCATGGCGGCGGCCTTCTCACTGGCTGCATTGCCGGTGGCGGCATCGTCCTCACCGACGTTGAGGACATACAACACCGGCTTCGCCGTCAGCAGGCTCAGCATGCGGAAGGCCTTGGCGTCTTCGAGCGAAACCTCCAGCTTGCACGCCGGCTCGCCGGCTTCGAGAAGCTTGAGTGTGCCTTCCACCAGCGCTAGTTCGGCGGTCGCCGCCTTGTCCTGGCCACGGCTTTTTTTGATCAGGTTATTGGTGCGTTTTTGCAGACTTTCCATGTCCGCCAGCATCAGTTCCGTGTTGACCACATCGGCGTCACTGACCGGGTCGGCGGGGGTGTCGGCATCGAAGCAGCGAAGCACATGGACGATGGCGTCGACTTCGCGGATATTGCCGAGGAATTTGTTGCCCAGCCCCTCGCCCTTGGAGGCGCCTTTCACCAGTCCCGCGATATCGACAAATTCCATCCGCGTCGACAGTACCTTTTCCGGCTTGGCGATTTTGGCCAGGGCGTCCAGGCGAGCGTCCGGCACCGAAACCCGGCCGATGTTGGGCTCGATGGTGGTGAACGGAAAATTCGCCGCCTCGGCGGCTTGCGATTGGGTGAGCGCGTTGAACAGGGTCGATTTGCCGACATTGGGCAAGCCGACGATACCGCAGTTAAACCCCATCCCCTTCACCTCCGTCAGCGTCCTTTTCCGGTTTTGGTTTCGATGCCCGTGGCGGCTTCACGGCGTCGGCCAGCTTGCTCATCAGGTCGCTATCTTTGCCGTCGATCAACAAACCGGCGTTCTCGGAAATTGCGTCCAGAACCTTTTCCAGCCACTGGGCGTCGCCTTTGGCGAAATCCTTGAGCACGTGGCCGGCGACCTGGTCCTTGTCGCCGGGATGGCCGACACCGAAGCGGACGCGCGCGTAATCGGGGCCGATGTGGTCATGGATGGACCTGAGGCCATTGTGGCCGGCATGACCGCCACCCCGTTTGACGCGAACCTTGGCGCATTCGAGGTCGATTTCGTCATGCAGGACGATGATGTCTTTGGCGGGAATTTTGTAAAAGGCGGCACAGGCGGCAACGGAACGGCCGGATTCATTCATAAAAGTTTCGGGTTTCAACGCCAGCACCTTTTCACCGAAAATGACCCCTTCGGCGATCTGCCCTTGGAATTTCTTTCGGTAGGGCGCGAACGAAAAACGCGCGGCGATGGCATCGACCGCCATAAAGCCGATATTGTGGCGATTTTTGGCGTACTCGGCGCCGGGATTTCCAAGGCCAACCAACATCAACATGACGGGGAGCGCCCTCCGGCGAACGGGCGGTGTTACTTTTTGTCGCCCTCGGCTTTGTCGTCGCCTTCGACTTTGTCGTCGCCTTCGGCGTCTTCGCCCGCTGCGCCCACTGCAACCGCGGCGACTTCTTCAGCTTCGTCCTCAGCTTCGACGAGAAGTGACGGGGCGGCGATGGTGGCAATGGTGAAATCACGATCGGTGATGATCAGTTCAGCGTCTTCGGGTAATTCAATGCTGCTGATATGGATACTGTCGCCGATATCCATACCGGCCAGGTTGACCGTGATGCTTTCCGGAATGGCGTCGGGTTTGCAGCGCATTTCAATGGTATGGCGGACAACGTTGAGAACGCCGCCGCGTTTGAGGCCGGGGCATTCTTCCTGGTTTATAAACACCACCTGGACATCGATGTTGAGCCGGGTGGTGGCGCTGAAGCGCATAAAGTCAACATGAATGGGGCGATCGGTGACCGGGTCGATCTGCAGGTCGCGAGCCAGCACACGGTGTTTTTGGCCGCCGACTTCAACTTCGAAGACGCGGGAGAAAAATCCGGGGCCACGAAGCTGCTTCTGAAGATCCTTGGGATCAATGGAAATCAACATCGAGTCTTCTTTGTTCCCGTAGATGATGCAGGGAACGCGTCCGGCGCGACGGGTCTGGCGGGCGGCGCCTGTGCCTGTTCCCTCTCGCACTTCAGCGGCGAGTGCTGTCATATCGGCCATCTCTAAAATCTCCTTGGTTTGGCGGCGCCGGGGTTTACCATAGTCTGCCGTCGCCGAAATGCCTTTCTCAAGGCCGGGGATACATACCCGCCTTGGTCCGTCCGGTCAATCAATGAAGTGCTGGTTTTATCGGTTTTTTACGGTTTCTTTGATTAATCAAAAAGACTGGAAACGGACGATTCGTCGCTAATTCGCCCGATGGCGTCGGCCATCAGCGGGGCGATGGTCAATTGTTCAATATTATGAGACACCCGCACAGCCTCCGTACCCTGGATGGAATCAGTAATCACCAGTTTTTCCATTGGTGAGGAGGCCACCCGGGCGACCGCCCCGCCGGAGAGAACCCCGTGGGTGACATAGGCATGGACCGATGTCGCGCCCTTTTCCATCAACGCCACGGCGGCGTTGCACAAGGTCCCGGCGGAATCGACAATATCATCAACCAACACGCACCGGCGGTCCTTGACGTCGCCGATGATGTTCATAACTTCGGAAACCCCGGCTTTTTCCCGGCGCTTGTCGATGATGGCAAGGTCGGCGTTGAGGCGCTTGGCCAGGCCGCGGGCGCGAAGCACACCGCCGACGTCGGGCGATACGATCACCAGATCGGCGCCGTTCAACTTGTCTTCGATATCCTTAACCAGCACCGGGGCGGCATAAAGGTTGTCGGTGGGAATGTCGAAAAACCCCTGAATCTGGCCGGCATGCAGGTCCAATGTCAGCACCCGGTCGGCGCCGGCCTCGGTGATCAGGTTGGCCACCAGCTTGGCGGAAATCGGGGTTCTGGGTCCCGATTTGCGATCCTGGCGGGCATACCCGAAATAAGGAATAACGGCGGTAATACGCCGGGCCGAGCCGCGTTTCAGGGCGTCCAGGCTGATTAGCAATTCCATCAGATTGTCATTGGTCGGATATGACGTTGACTGGATGACGAAAACGTCTTCGCCGCGGACGTTTTCCTCGATCTCGACGAACACCTCCATGTCCGAAAACCGGCGAATGCTGGCTTTGGTCAACGGCAGATTGATACAAGCGGAAATCGCCTCGGCAAGTGGGCGATTACTGTTACCGGCGAGAATTTTCATGGTTTTAAGGTTGCTCCGTCCGGGCGTAGAGGCGGCGAAATCTAACAGTCTGCCCTACCCCTGTAAATGTGGAAAAAGTTTACCATCACGGTGGCGGTAGGGCGCGGCCAGGAACCTGGGGCATATCCGATCTGCCGGAAAATTTTGGCTCTTTGGTTCGCCGGAACGATTGTTTCTTTTCGATGCCGAACAGTTCCTGAATGCCGGTGATCGCGGCGCTGGAAACAATTTCCGCCACCCGCCCCCAGGAACCGCTGAGACTACCGGCCTTGACGGCGTTTTCCTGCACCGCCTTGCCGACTTCTTCACCATCCACGGTATTGACCGACCACACGATTTTAGCCTGTTGGCGACCGTTAATGGGAGACGAGACCTCGACGTTTCCCTGAATCACAAACCCCGCCTGACGGGGGTCTTCGGTGACGGTGAGGTCATTTTTTCGAAGCGCCTGTTTCATCGCCGTGGTCAGCGCCTGGTTGCCATCGCCGGGGGCGCCCTTGACCGGCTTAATCAGAAACGCCGGGCGGCCCCAGCTGACCGGCGGCGGCGCGGCGACAAGCCGGGTGGGGCCTTTTTTAGGGACCGGCATCAGAACCGGCTTGGCCTCTTTGTTTGCCGCCTCCTTAGTCCTGGACGACGGCATGTTTTTCAAGATCAGGGGCTTGCCGATTTTTTTATTTGGCACCACTGCTGTCCGGCAATTTTGCCGATGCCGTAGCATAACGCACTGATAGAGAATAGAAAGCGGGTTTTA
>JAQBYB010000117.1 GCA_027624235.1 Pseudomonadota bacterium
CCTTTATCTGTGGTTATGATGGCCCGTGGGGCTCGGATTCCCGCTACCGAGAAATTAAAAAAGACATTGGTTCAGTTAGTTACAAAGTTTTTCTCGCCACTATTGGAATCTTGGCACGCTCTTTGCTTTGTTTGGGGATGATAAAACTTTGGCTCCAATTGAGCTTCACGGGAGAAAACAAATGCAAATGGATTTTGGACCGAGAAACGATTTCGAAAACTTCATGATGGCGGAACTTACCACCATGAGCGGCGTTCCGGCACCGGCGCACGACCGATTCGAGGCCGGCATGATGATCGTCAACGCCATCTCCGACGACCTGAGTCTGGATTTTTCCGAAATCGACATCGACGACCTTTACTAAGTCATTTAGGCCGACCGCTAGGCCGACCGCTTGATACGCGCTGATGGTATTAGGCCGCCATCTAAGAAGGGGACATGCGCCGTCAGCGTGATGATGCCTATCGGACTGGTTGACGCCATCAATCAAGCCCTGCGGAATCAATGGCAAGGCGTTCTGGCGGGACTCCCGCCGATGTCCCGGCTTCCCATATCCAAAGACCCCGCCCCCAAAAATATTAAAAATTAGAGATTCTTGGTTTGCCGCGATTGCACGTCGACCACGGCCAAGGCGCTCATGTTGACGATGCCTCTGGCCGTGACCGATGGCGTCAGAATATGGACCGGCTTGGCGGTGCCGATCAGCATCGGCCCGACGGGCAAGCCGCCGCCCAAGGACTTCAATAAATTAAACGCGATGTTGGCGGCGTCCAGACCGGGCAAAATCAACAGGTTGGCCCGGCCCTTTAAGCGGGAGTTGGGGAAAATTCGATGCCGAAGCTCTTCATCCAAGGCAAGGTCGGCCTGCATCTCGCCCTCAATCTCAAGGTCCGGGGCCTGTTGCTTGGCCAATTCCACCGCCCGGCGCATCCGAACCGAAGACTCCGTCTGGGCGGTGCCGAAGTTAGAGTGCGACAGCAAGGCGATCTTCGGCACCTCACCGAGCCGGGAGACCGCATCGGCGGAGAGCAGAATCATTTCAGCCAACTCCTCCACCGTCGTTTTTTCGCTGACCTGGGTGTCGCAAAGGAAGAAGGTTCCGTTCGGCATGATCAGGGTGGACAGCGCCGAGAGGCCAAGCACGCCCTCGGCCTTGCCGATGACGTCGAGAACATGGGTTAAGTGCCTGCTGTACTGGCCAACCGTTCCACAGATCATGGCGTCGGCCTCGCCGCGATGCAGCATCATTGCCGCGATCACCGTGGTGTTGGTGCGGATGATGGTGCGCGCCGCGTCCGGTGAGATGCCGCCCCGTTCCGTCAGTTGATGGTAGCCGCGCCAATAATCGTCATAACGGGGATCGTTTTCAGGATTAACGATCTCAAAATCGGTGCCGAATTTCAGCCTTAAACCCAGCCTTTCAATGCGTTGGGCGATAATCTCCGGCCGTCCGATCAGGATCGGCCGGGCCAGGCCGCCGTCGACCAGCATTTGGGTGGCGCGCAGCACCCGCTGGTCCTCGCCCTCGGCGAGAACCAGACGTTTGGGGTTCCGCCGGGCGCTGTCGAATACGGGCTTCATCAACATGCCGGAACGGAAAACAAATACTGACAGTCGTTCCACGTAGGCGTCGAAGTCTTCGATCGGGCGAGTGGCGACGCCGCTTTTCATGGCGGCGCGCGCGACGGCGGGGGCGATTTCGATGATCAGGCGCAAATCAAAGGGTTTCGGGATCAGGTATTCGGGTCCGAACTTTAGCTCCTCGCCGCGTAGGCCTGGGCCACCACTTCCGAACTTTCGGCCATTGCCAGGTCGGCCAGGGCCTGCACCGCCGCCATTTTCATGTCCTCGTTGATGGTGGTGGCGCCGACGTCGAGGGCGCCGCGAAAAATGAATGGGAAACACAACACGTTGTTGACCTGATTGGGGTAATCGGAACGGCCGGTGGCGATCACGGCATCCGGGTTGGCCTTTCTGGCATCCTCGGGGGAAATTTCCGGGTTCGGGTTGGCGAGCGCCAGAATAAACGGCTTGGCCGCCATCCTTTTGACCATGTCGGGTTTCAGGATGCCGGGCGCCGAAAGTCCTAAAAACACATCGGCCCCGTCAATCACGTCATCCAGGGTACGGGCCTCGGTGGCTTGGGCGTAGATCTCCTTTTCAGGGGTCATTTCCTCTTTCCGACCCTTGTAGACGACGCCGGCGATATCGACGAGGGTGATGTTGTCTTTTTTGACGCCCATGTGAACGAACAGATTCAAACACGCAATCCCCGCCGCGCCACCGCCGGTGGACACCAGTTTCACGTCCGCCATTTCCTTGCCGATCACGCGCAGCCCGTTCATCAACGCCGCCGCCGCGACGATCGCGGTGCCGTGTTGGTCGTCATGAAAAACCGGAATGTTCATGCGTTCGCGAAGCTTTCCTTCGACAATGAAACATTCGGGGGATTTGATGTCTTCCAGGTTAATGGCGCCGAAGGTCGGCTCCAGGGCGGCGATGATCTCGACCAGTTTGTCGGGGTCGGACTCGTCAATCTCGATATCGAAGACGTCGATCCCGGCAAACTTCTTGAACAGGACCGCCTTGCCTTCCATCACCGGTTTTGCCGCCAACGCCCCGATGTTGCCGAGTCCAAGAACGGCGGAGCCATTGGTGATCACGCCGACCAGGTTCTGGCGAATAGTCAGCGACGCGACTTCCCCTGGGTCATTGACGATGGCATCGCAAGCGGCAGCGACTCCCGGCGAATAGGCGAGCGCCAGATCATGCTGGGTCGCAAGCGGTTTGGTCGCCGTGATGGAAAGCTTTCCGGGCTGCGGAAGGCGGTGGTATTCTAGGGCACTTTCTTTAAAATTGTCGTCAGTCATTGGCTTTCCAGATAAAAAGGCCAACCGGTTCTTTCCGGTGGCGGGTCTGTTATTCTACCTTAAAGGAATTGGCGACGATGCAAACTAAATCAACTTTTATTCCTAAGATAATCGGCCACCGGGGGGCCGCCGGCCATGCGCCGGAAAATACCCTGGCGTCAATGCACAAGGCGGCGGACCTGGGGGTCGAGTGGGTCGAATTCGATACCAAGATCACCAAAGACGGCGCCGTTATCGTCTTTCACGACGATAAACTGGAGCGCATCACCGGGGTTAAGGGCGACGTCGCAAAGACGGCGTTAAAGGAAATCCAGACGTTTGACGCCGGTGCCTGGTTCGGTGAGGAATTCACCGGTGAACGGGTGGCGACGTTGGAACAGGCCATCCAGGTGCTGGCGGACCACGGCCTGGGCGCCAATATCGAAATCAAGCCGAGCCCCCGCCTGGCCCGGAAAACCGGCCGTGCCGTCGTTGATGTGCTGATCAGGGCATGGCCTGAAACCCTGCCCAAGCCGTTGGTCTCAAGCTTCAACGTGCAAACGCTGGAAACCGTCCGTGACGAAGCCCCCGATCTTGCGCGGGCACTGTTGGTGTTCAAAATCCCCAGGAATTGGCAGGCGCTTTTGAACAATTTGGGTTGCGTCGCCCTGCATGTACAGGCGAAGCACCTGACGGCAAAAAAAGTCGGCGTCGTTAAGGACGCCGGGTATGCGTTGCGCGCCTATACGGTCAACGAATCGGCCGAGGCCGAAAAGCTGTTTGGTTGGGGCGTCGACGCGGTCATTAGCGATTATCCGGACCGCATAATGGTTCTGTAGGCGGCTTTTTCTTAAAGCCCCTTTTCATTGACCGCTTCAAGGACGAACATGAGCGCCGGTCGTCGGCGTTATTCAATAATAAGGATTTTCCCTTGAGCGCCATTTTTTTTGCCATCGTCCTGATTGCTTTTGTCGTCGCCGGGTTCCGGCAACTGACATGGTCCCCGCCGCCTGTTATCGCCAACGGGGCGCAGACCGCAGGTCCGATGCAGGATTTAGCTGGCGCCATGGTCGAGGCGGCGACCGGTTCGGTGACGTTGGCGTTGGGGCTGGTCGGGGTGATGGCCTTGTTTCTGGGGCTGATGAAGGTGGCCGAAGAAGGCGGGCTGTTGTTGATTATCGCCCGCACCGTGCGGCCGTTGATGGTCCGCCTGTTCCCCGATGTGCCCGCCGATCATCCGGCGATGGGCGCGATGATCCTCAACATGGCGGCCAATGCGTTGGGCCTGGGCAATGCGGCAACGCCGTTCGGCATCCGCGCCATGCAGCAACTGGACAGCCTGAATCAGACCAAGGGCACCGCGTCCAATGCCATGGTCCTGTTCCTGGCCATTAACACGTCCAGCGTCACCCTGTTGCCGACCGGCGTCATCGCGCTACGCGCCGCCGCCGGTTCCACCGACCCGGCGGGGATTTTGCCGACGACGCTGTTCGCGACCATCTGTTCAACCACGGTGGCGATCATCATGGCCAAGCTGTGTCAGCGCTATTGGCCCATGCGCGCGGCGGACATGGCGGCTGCCGCAAGCGGCGGGACCGGCGAAATGGAAGCCAAATTACCGGACGTTGCCGACCCCGGCGTCCCCGACACCGGCGGCTACCCGGCGTGGGTGTCAATGCTGGTGCTGGCCGGGATTGTCGGCATCATCCCGTTGACCATTATCTACGGTCGCACCATCGCGCCGTGGATCATTCCGGGCTTAATGGTCGGGCTGTTGGGATTCGGGGCGGCGCGCCGGATCAACATTTACGAAGCCTTCGTCGAGGGCGCCAGGGACGGCTTTCAGGTGGCGCTCAAGATCATACCCTATCTGGTCGCGATCCTGGTTGCGGTGGCGATGTTCCGGACGTCGGGCGCGATGGACATGTTGGTGCGGCCGTTGGGGGTGGTCACCAGCCTGGTCGGGCTTCCATCCGAGGCCTTGCCGATGGCGCTGTTGAGGCCGTTGAGCGGTTCCGGCGCCTATGGGATCATGGCCTCGATTATTCAGGACCCGGCCATCGGCCCTGACAGTTATGTCGGATATCTGGTCTCCACCTTCCAGGGATCGACGGAGACAACCTTTTACGTGCTCGCCGTTTACTTCGGCGCCGTTGGAATCCGGCGAATTCGCCATACCCTGGTCGCCGCGTTGTCGGCCGATATCGCCGGGATCGCGGCTGCCGTCGCCATCGTTTCCTTCCTCTACGGGTCTTGAGCGTGGCGTCTGCCGTGCGGGGCTCCGCCGCACCCGGTCGTGGCATTGCCTTCACCCTCCTGGGCGGCGCGTTGCTGACCGCCAACGATGCCGTCCTCAAGTGGTTGAGCGGTGATTACCCGGTCGGCCAATTGTTGTTTGTGCGGGGACTTTTCGTGCTCCTGGCCATATCCGTGATCGTTTGGCGTTCTGGCGGGTTGGCGGTCATCCGCATCAACAGTTTTAAGGCCCAGTCCGTTCGCGCCGGGTTGGCCTTTACCAGTGGCTTTTTGTTTATCTCCGGGCTCAGTTTTCTGCCGCTTGCCGACGCCATCGCCATCACCTTCGCCGGGCCGCTGTTCGTGACCGCCTTGGCGTCGCCATTGTTGGGGGAAGATGTCGGTTGGCGGCGTTGGCTGGCCGTCTTTATCGGGTTGTTGGGGGTTATGGTGATGATCCGCCCGACCAGCGAAGCGGTGCAGTGGGCGGCGTTGTTCCCATTGGCGGGAAGCCTGTCGGGGGCGCTGCGCGACATCACCACACGCAAAATATCGGCGCATGAAACGTCGATGTCGATCTTGGCTTTTTCGACCACCGCCGTGATCCTGTTCGGGCTTTGCACGCTGCCGTTCGGTTGGTCGTCGGTGACGCTCAAGGACTTAGGACTTATGGGGCTTAGCGGGATGTTTGTCGGTGGCGCCCACTTCCTGCTGATCGAACGGTTTCGCTGGGCCGAGGCGGCGTTGTTGGCGCCGTTCAAGTACGCCAACATGATCTGGGCGATTATTTTCGGTTTCGTCTTGTGGGGCGACCTGCCCGACGCCTGGACCTTTTCCGGCGCCGGCTTCGTCGTCGTCTGTGGGCTCTATATCGTCCGTCGTGAAGCCCTCACCGCGAGGCAACGGCGTCTGTCGTGATGTTGGCGGCCACCGTCCGTTCCGGCGGGAAGTGGGCGCTCACCCTGGTTCCCTTTCCGAGTTCGCTGCTGATTTCCAAGATACCCCCGTGCAGTTCGACGAGGGATTTGGCCAACGGAAGCCCCAACCCCGTCCCTTCGTGGTTGCGGGAATAAATATTGCCGACTTGACCGAAGGGCTCCAGAACTTTGTCGATGTTTTCGGGCTTGATGCCGATGCCTGTGTCTTCAATGATAATGGATACCGTCTTCAGGCGATCGACCAGGACTTCGACCTTGATGGTTCCTTTTGGCGGGGTGAACTTGACGGCGTTGGAGACCAGGTTGAGGACGATCTGTTTGATATGGCGAGGGTCGGCATGAAGCTTGGGGCAATCACTTGGGAAAATTCGCGACAAGGTGATGTCTTGGCTTTTGGCTTGTGCGCGTAACATGGTGATGGCGGCTTCGACCAGGACGGGCAGGTCCACGTCTTCTTCGTCGATGTTGACCTCGCCGGCCTCGATCTTTGATATGTCGAGACACTGCTGTCCGGCAATTTTGCCGATGCCGTAGCATAACGCACTGATAGAGAATAGAAAGCGGGTTTTA
>JAQBYB010000023.1 GCA_027624235.1 Pseudomonadota bacterium
CATACACACACTAAATATAGTGCAACCGACACGCCTTGCCGACCCCGTTAAATGGTCAGTTTTTGACCCGAAGGCGACATTGGAGCTCGATGGACTTGCTTCTGGTCCGGGTATAGAATTTCGCCTCATGCACGCAACTGGGAGGGGCGCCTGATGGCGGATGACATCGCGCAATGGCTCGAAGGACTTGGCCTCGGCCAGTATGCGCAAGCATTCGCGGATAACGATATCGGCGTCGATGTACTTTCGGATCTTTCAGATGCGGATCTAAGGGAACTCGGTGTATCCCTTGGAGACCGCAAGCGGCTGCTTCGCGCCCTGTCCGACCGATCGAACAGATCGGCAGTGGTTGAAACAGAATTAGCCTCGCCTGCCGAACCGGTCGGTTCCGACGCCGAACGCCGCCAGCTAACGGTTCTCTTTTGCGATCTTGTCGGCTCGACTGAACTCTCAGCCAGGCTCGACCCCGAAGACATGCGGGATTTGCTTCTGGCCTATCAGAAAGCCTGCTCCAAAGTGATAGCCCGTTACGACGGCTATGTTGCGAAATTCATGGGCGACGGCGTTTATGCGTATTTCGGATATCCGGCGGCACATGAGGATGACGCCGAGCGCGCCATCACTGCCGGCCTCGGGATCGTTGAGACGGTCGGAGAACTCAAACCCGACCTAGCTGTGCGAATAGGTGTGGCAACCGGTATTGTTGCCGTGGGCGATCTCATCGGTGAAGGGGCATCGGAGGAAGCCGCCATCGTCGGTGAAGCCCCCAATCTTGCCGCTCGCTTGCAGGCAATCGCCGAACCCAACACGGTCGTCATCGGCGAGGCGTCACATTTGCTGGCCGGCAAGATGTTCGAGATCAAGGATTTGGGTGCCCAAAACCTGAAAGGCTTCCCTAGTCCGATACAAGCGTGGAGCGTGCTCCGTGCCCGTGCGTCCGAAAGCCGTTTCCGAGCCGCACGGGGGGAGCACCTGACCGACCTTATCGGTCGTGAAGAAGAACTCGACACGCTGCTACGGCGCTGGCAGCGATCCAAGTCGGGTGAAGGTCAGATCGTCCTGATTTCCGGGGAACCCGGCATCGGCAAGTCGCGGCTCGCCCAGGCACTACAGGATGAGATTGTCAACGTGCCCCACACGCGCCTGCGATACCAGTGTTCGCCTTATCAGACCAATAGCGCCCTGTATCCGGTCATCGAACAATTCGGACGCGCTGCGGGATTTGAGGTTGGCGACAGTCCAGACGTGAAGCTTGACAAGTTGGAGGCGGCGCTTGCGAAATCGGGCAGGCCAACCGCTGATCCGGCACCTCTCATCGCCTCGTTGCTTTCGATCCCCACTGGTGATCGTTACCCCGCACTCAACGTCAGTCCCCAACGTCAAAAAGAACTGACGCTAAATGCGCTTGTCGATCAACTTGTCGGACTTTCAGAGCAGCAGCCGGTTCTCTTTGCGTTCGAGGACGCTCACTGGATTGATCCGACGACGCGAGAACTTCTGGAAATGTTGGTCGAGCGTGTTCCCGACGTGGCGGCCCTCATGCTGATCACTCATCGCCCAGAGTTCGACTCGTCGTGGATAGGGCGACCACGCGTCACGCCAATTATCCTCAACCGCTTGGAACGTCGAGACTGTGCAGTCATGGTTGAAAAAGTTGCGAAAGAGTTCGGAATTGCTGAGGAATTACGTGACCGGATAGCCATCCAGACAGACGGTGTGCCGCTATTTATCGAGGAATTAACGAAGTCGGTTCTGGAAAGGACGGCAGATACAGGAATCGCATTCGATGTTCCGACGACGCTCAAGGATTCGCTCGAAGCGCGCCTGGATCGGCTGGGACCTGCCAAGGAGGTAGCCGAGGTCGCTGCGGTTATCGGTCGAACATTCGATTATGATTTGCTGTCACGCGTCTCCGATATGGACGATGCAGTATTAAATTCCGCCTTAGAGACGTTGGTGGCTTCCGGACTTGCGACAGTCCGCGGTACGCCGCCGGATGCCACCTACACGTTCAAGCACGCACTTGTGCAGGACGCGGCCTACGAAAACCTTCTCCGAACCCGACGCAAGGCAATCCATGGTTCAATCTTAGCCGCACTTGAGGCGGGTCACCGAGGCGACCATGGCGAGGTGGTCGAGCTGCTAGCTCACCACTCCCAACGTGGTGAGCTGTGGGACAAGGCAGTCACGCATCTGTGTCAGGCCGGCGCCAAGGCGGCGGCACGTTCGGCCCTCCTCGATGCCCGCGTTTGGTTTGAACAGGCATTGGATGTCATCGAAACGCTACCGAAAGACCCCGCCAAGTTGGAACAGGCCTTCGAGATCCGCCTCGAACTCCGGTCGGTGCTGACACAGCTCGGAGAGCTCCAACAGGCGCGTGAGCGCCTGCTCGAAGCGGATGATATCGCTGTGCAGCTGAATGATGACCCGCGCCGGGCCCGGGTGTCCGCGGCGCTGATGACCATTCAGACGTTGCTCGCCGATTTCGACGAGGCGGTGGTGACCGGCGCCCGCGCGCTGGAGATCGCCGAGCGCTTGGGCGACTTGAGGCTTCGCATCTCCACAGCAAGTTATCTTGAGCAAGCGCATTATTACCGGGGCGAGTATGAAAGCGTCGTCAAGCTTGCGACGGATGCGCTTGCAATCCTGCCTGCCGACTGGATCGACGAGAATTTCGGGATGATCGCCCCGGCATCCGTCTACGCTCGCTCCTGGCTGGTGATAAGTCTCGCCGAACTTGGCCGGTTCGGCGAGGCGCTCGAACACGCTGAAGAGGCGGCCCGGATTGCCGAGGCGAGCCAGCACGCCTACACGATTGGCCTGGCAGATCGCGCTGCGGGTACGTTATATGTTCTCATGGGCGAGTGGGCGAAAGCGCGCTTGGTGCTGGAACACGGCATCCGGGTTCTACGGGCCGCGAACGTGGCCCTCTCACTTACTGCGATGCTTTCCTCATCGGCCTGGACCCTGGCGCAGCTTGGCGAGACAGGTGCGGCGCTGAGCCGCCTCCAGGAACGTGAGTTGACCGAAAGGCATGTTGCAGCGAGGGGGCGGCTCCAGCTACGCGGCTGGGACTACCACGCCATGGGTCGCGCCCATTTGCTGGCCGATCAACTCGTTGATGCACGTCGCTTGGGAGACCGTGCAGCCGAGTTCCTCGAGTCTCAGCCCGGCGCTGCAGCCCACGCGCTACACCTGCTCGGCGATATCGCGACCCATCCCGATCGGTTCGACGCCGAGATGGGAGATGACTGCTACCGCAAGGCACTCGCGCTCGCGGAGGCCCGTGGCATGCGACCCCTGATCGCCCACTGCCATTTCGGCCTCGGTAAGCTGTACCGGCGGACGGGCGATCGCGAGCAGGCCCACGAGCACCTCATCAGCGCGGCAACGATGTACCGCGAGATGGAGATGACTTTTTGGCGCGAGCGAGCGGTGATCGAGGGCCAGCGCGAGGTTGGCCTGCCGGAGTAACATTAGGTGGCCGACAAAATCGTGTAATAGTTGGTGTCGCCAGTGAGCACGAAATGTCGCCTCCTGGCTGAGGCTGTTGAAAAACTCGACTGTCGGGCGATGTGTAAAAGTGCCCAAATTTCTTTTGCAATGGGCGCGTCGTTTCAGAGGTGGCATAGACGGCTGTTAGCGACGTCAGGAGGGCATTTCGCGTCATTTTGCGCGGTCCCCCTTATCAAGGCTGCATGTTGGTGCTTGGCGTGCAAGAATTTTTGTGCCCGTCGCTCTAAAAAGAGTTTTTCAACAGCCTCGGCTATGAAGGGACATCCAGCCGACCCCGGGGTTACGTCTGGTTCTGCGCGGTAAGCGGACCTTCCGCCGATTGACTTCCGGTGTTGCGGTGAAAGCGGACCTATTTCAGGGCCGACGTTTTCGTCTCCTGTTGACCCGACTCGGACATATTGGTTCACCGTAGACCGGTGCTTGCGATCTTATTTAGAAGAGTGGATTGTGCGCTCCGGTGGAAAGTGGATTGTAACCGTCGTTCCCTTTCCAACCTTGCTTTCTACTGTCAGTGTTCCAGCATGAAGTTCCGTTAGTCTCTTCGATAAAAATAATCCGAGACCCGTTCCATCGTGAGCCAACTCAGATGTCTCCCGAACCTGACCAAACGGTTCCATCGCTTTTTGAATATCCTCCGGCGCTATGCCGGTACCGGTATCTTTCACACTAAGCGTCACGCCCTTGTCGTCGTCGAGGTAAGAACTAACAATTATCTGGCCTTCTTCGGTGGTGTACTTAATTGCATTTGATAGCAGGTTCAGGATGATTTGTTGTAGTCGCGGGCCGTCGGCGTGCAATTTATTGATATTGTTGTGAATATGCGTTGATATGATGACCTTCGTTGAATCAGCGTTCTCCTGAGCAATTTCAATACAATCCTTGACCAACGTTCTAAGGTCCACATCCTCACCAACAATTTTCATGTTGCTCAACTCGACTCGGGATACATCAAGGATATTACTGATGGTACTGGTAAGGTTTTTCCCCGCATTAATGATATCGCTAGCGTACTCGGTGTATTTCTCATTGTCCAATGGCCCGAACACTTGACCTTTAATCATTTCGGCAAACCCGAGGATCGCGTTCAGGGGTGTGCGTAATTCGTGGCTCATATGAGCTAAGAATTCGGTCTTGGCGCGATTGGATAACACCGCCGTCTCTTTGGCTAACCGTAATTCGCCGGTCCTCTGCTCAATTATCTTCTCAAGATTGCGGTTTGCCTGGTCGAGGTCAGCACGGTCGTGCCTGATTTCAGAAAGCTGACTTGCCGTGCGCTCAACCACCCCAATAAGCGTCCAAGCCATTTGCCCAAATTCGTCTTTAGGGGCGGCAATTATGAATTTGCTGTGTGGTGTTTCAGAATCGAATTTCAATCCCAACAGCCATTTACAAAGGGCCTTGATCCGCTGAAGCACTAGAAAATGCAGGATAAGCATGGTGGCCCCGCAGACGACGATGGAAATTAGAACCACCAAGCCCGCAATCCGCACTAGAAAAGATTCCAGTTCCGTCCCGATCCACCGGGCATCGAGACGTGCGACAACCGTCCAAGGTAGAGCCGTTACTTTGCTGGGCCACATCACGTCAAGCCATTGTCCGTCTGGACTACGCTGGACCTCTACTGCGTCCAAATTTTTACGCAGTTTGATTTCAGGATTGATACCAAATTTACCTATAAATTGGCCGTTTGTACGATAAAAGGCCCCGCCAACAACCTCTCTCTTACGCGTTATGAGTTTACCGAAAAAAGGCAAATCTTGCTCACGTGCATGACTCTGAACTTTAAATGCCGAAGTAATGCTCGCTCGACCAACGTGTTCGAGTCGAACCAGAAGATCGCGTTCAAAGTTAAGGTAAGAGGGGATGAGGATTGCAGCTTCAATAATGATGATACTAAAAAAAACGCCGGCGGCTATTCTAACAGCGAGGCTCCCGCTGAATCTTCCCATGACCTTAGTGGTATCCATATTAAATTTCCGATTAAGCGTGCCCCATACTCAACTGTATGCCAAACATAATAGCCAATATTTCGACTGGTTGAGTTATCACGAATGATCACGTGTTCTTGACCGCCCGCTAATTGAGATCAACCGACTTTTTCAACAGTCTCAGCTATGAGCGGGCCTTCGGCTGTGATGTGATTTAGGTCCACCTTGCCTCCACAACCCTACCCCGGGAAAACCGCCACCCCACGCCAACAGCAGAAACCACCCCGCCCCGCCGACGACGGCGGCCTTGGCGGCCAGCGCCAGCGCCAGCGCCTTGTCGCCGTCGTAGCGGCCGGCGGCGCGCCAGATGCCGGTGAAGGCCCAGGTCTGGTAAATCAGCAGGAGGGCGAGGCGTTGACGTCGAGAAAGAAGGGATACCCTAACCGAAAGCCGCCGCCTTCTCGATGCTGGCGATTTCGCCTTTGATGTTGCGGGCCTCAAACCACAGGTCGTGATTGGCCTGCATGTTGAGCCACAAATTGGGGCCGTTGCCGCACAGCGCGCCGATCTTCAGCGCCATGGTGGTGCTGATGGAGGCGTCGCCGCGCAGAATCCTGTGCAGGGTCTGGCGTGACGTGCCGAGCAGCTTGGCGGCGGGCATGATCTTGAGGCCCATGGCTTCCAGGGCTTCGGCCAGGACAACGCCGGGATGGGTCGGGGCGATTTTGCGTGTCATCATCAGTGGTAGTCCTCCAGGTCTACGCTGGCGGGGATTCCGTCCCGCCACTCAAAGGTTATGCCCCCGGCCTAGAAATAGGCCTCGCCGGGGCCGACCGGCGGGGTCCACTCGCAATCGCCGAACGGGCCGTCGCCGGTGACGGTCATGAAGGCGACGCGGTCGGCATTGGTTTTGCCCTGCAACAGCGCCCGCGACAGCCAATCAATGATGTAGTGGTGGCAATCCAGCTTGCCCAGATTGGGAATCCCCCACAGCGGGTGGAATTGATCCTCGACCACCCACATTTCCTTACGCGCCGTCAGGTCGCCATAGACTTCGATGGCGTCTTCCAGCGGGCACAACGGATCGAACTCGCCGGTGACCAGCAACGTCGGGCAGGTGATCTTATCGACGTAGCCTTTGACCGTCATTTTCTCGGCCATGACGTCGAATTCGTCCTCGTCGTCGATGCCGGCCATATACATGAACTGTTGTTTAAAGCGGGGCGAGGATTGGGTAAAGATGGTGTTGTTGGGATTGAAACAGGCGACGCCGCTGGCCAGCGCCGCCGGGCGATGATCGTAACTGGCCAGCCTGAGCGACCAGTAACTGCCCATGCTGACACCGTAGACGCCGATTTTGTCGGCATCGACCTCGGGGCGGGTTTGCAGGTAGTCGAGGACGGCGGCGCCGGCGCGTTCATAATTGTCGCCGACCGCCCGTATTTTCTGGATGTTCGAATTGCCCTGGCCCGGCCCGTCCATGGAAAGAATATGCATGCCGCGCGCAATCGCCGGGTTGCCGCCGACTTTCGGGAACGCCTCCTTGGTCTGGTCCATGCCGGGGACGTAGATCACACACGGCGCCTTGCGGCGATCCGGCAGCAGATGCAGCAGGCAGGAAATGGTTTTGCCGTCATCGAACGGAACCTCGACGCGCTCCACCGGATACGGCGCGACCTCCGAGCGCAGATCGACGACGTCGGAAAGCCGCTGATACAAATCCAGTTTCACCGGGTTATCGTCATAATAGATCGGGTGCTGCGCCATGCGGTAGGCCTCGACGGCGTGGTCGTAGTGGGCGCACGCCGTCGCCTTAAAGCCCTGGCGCTGGGCCTGGCGGCCGAGGCGTTCGTCGTGCTCGCCTTTCAGGCGCCATTGCTTCGGCAACATCCGATAGTTATGCGCCCGGCTCGGCGTTTCCAGGTCGTCGCGTTCGAAATTTTGAACGCGGCCGCGCATGTTGAGCGCCAAATCCAGCATCCATTGCTGGTCGTCCCGCTTGGTGCGAAGTTTTCGTATGGTCAAGGTGTCCCTCCCGCTAGCGTTGTTGCCTCAAGCGACTGTACCTGTAATTCGGCCGTTCGGGGCAGACAAATTTCGCCTGCCCCTGCCTTCACCTCTTGTTGCCTACCTAAAAATATAGATCGGGCTCGACCAGGCGAAGTGGCCGTCTTCGAAGGTGACGCGGACGTACAGGGCGTTGTCCAGATCATCCCGCAACGGGATGCGGCGTTCGACCGTGACGGCGCGGTGCGGGTTGTCGTCGGGCAGGCGGAAAATACGAATCCGGCGGTCGATGCCGCCATTGGCGAAGACCATCTCGTCATAGCCGATGTCGCTGACGTTGATCCGTTCCTTAACCAGGGCGGTGTCGATGCTAAGGCTGCCGGAGCCTGCGTCTTCGAGCACCGCATCGAACCCGCCGAAGCCGCCGGTGGTCAGCGCCGCCCAGTCGAGACGCCCCGGCGCGGTCTGCTCAAACCGTTTATCCAGGTTGTAGCGGTTGATCGGCGTCAGCGCCGCGAACGTATTGCCGGTCAGCTCGGCATGGCCGTCCCAGACCGTCTCACGGCCACGGCCCCGGTATTCGGAGCCTTCCCACAACACCCGGATGCGGCGGCCGAGATCGGCGGCGGCGTAGGGGCGGAAGACCTCCACCGTCTCCAGGCCGTTGCGGATGTCAATACGCTCAATCGGGGCATTGCCGAGAACGTCGATGCTGAACGTCACCGCGTCGTCGCCGGACCTGAGAATGTCGCCCATCATGGCGGCGCCCACTTGTTCCGAGGTCACGCCGCCGAGTTTGGGGTCATCGGCAAACAGCGCGGCGGGCGTGTCGAAAATAGCGCGGGTATCGAGCCCCACCCGGTTGCCGGTGGTGCCGTAGTGGTGGCGTCGTTTCAAGCCGTCCATCAGCCCGGCGCGGGTGAATGTTGAGGCCAGGGTGCAGGTCAGCCCGCCATAGGCGCCGAACTTGGTCGCGCCCGGATGCGACGCGCCGGGGCGGCCCTTGTGGCCGTCGGAGTTCGAGACGATGCCGACCCGGTAGCCCTGTTCAAACGCGTCATCGACCAGCCATTCAAAGGTGCCCCAGGCGGAATGCACCTCGACCGCGCGTTCCAGGCGGTCGTCGTGGGCGATGGTGATGTCGGCATAGCGCCCGCCGATGTGGGCGAAGACAACGCAGTCCTCCCCCTTCAACGCCTCAAACAAATCATTGGCGGAATTGCAGTCGGTGTCGGTGTCGGAAAGATCATCGACCAGCGCATGGGACGAGCGATGAATTTGGCGGCCTTCCTTCATATGCAGAATATTGCGGTCGCCGCCGAGGCCGGTGTTGCCGGACCATTCCCAACCGGGGAAGACGATGAATTCATCGTCGACGGTGAATTCCGCCGACAACTCGTTCAGCCATTGCCAGAACGCGCTGGTGATCTGAAAATCGTTGCCCTGGTGAACACAGGCGTCGAGAAACGCCTTGTCGCGGGCGAAGTCATAGAAATCCCTGGCCGAGTTGGTGCCGATGGTTTCTTCCGACTGGCCATGCAGATCGCCCCAATAGGGCAGCAACTCAGATGACGTGGATTTAGGCGTGACAAACCGGCACGGGTTTGAGGTCGCCACCACGGTGTCGCCGTCATCCAGCAACTCGATGACCAGATCGCCTTCACGATTAACCGCCAAGCCGTCGATGATTTTGGCGAAGCCGCCGGGCGCGAACGCCACCGCCGCCGGCAAGCCGTCGACGGCCATGTTGGCGCGCAGCGTAAACGTCGTATCGCACTGGTCGGACGGATTGCCCCAGTGGTCTTCGCCTTTCATGCACAGCCGGAATTTATCGCCGGCGCGCCGAAGCGTCGGCAGGATGGCTTTAAAGATGGCCGGCGGCCCCGGCACGATGGCGATGGTCGGCTGGACCGGCAATTCGACGTAATTGTAGGTGGCGATGGCGTCGACGAGGACGCGGAACTCGAATGTCTCTTCGCAGAAGGTCTGCACCCGCATCCCCGGCGAGCCCTGACGGCGGTCGCCGAAACGAACGATGATCTCGTCGCCCTCGCGTAGAAAGCCGCGCACGACCTTGATATAGACGGTTTTGTCCCACGGCCGGATATTCCGCTTCATGTCGTATTCGACATGCAGGATGGCGCCGTTGGAGGCCTCGACGGTGGTGTAGTTGGCGGCTTCAGGTTCGGTGAATTGCGGGCGGCCCATGTCGGAGGCGAACCGGTGCACTATTTTAATGGAGCCGGTATCGTCGATGCCGAAGTAGCCGGCGCTGTAGGTGACGGTGAATTCCTCAAACGAGCCGGCCTCGAACCGCCCCGTTGGGGACACCGTCGCCGAGCCCATCTTCTCCGGCAAATACGTCGAATGCGGCATCGCCCCCCCCTCTTAAATCCGCCGGTAGGGCCAGTCTAGCCCTCTCGCAACGCCTGTCGTTGGAATTTATTGACCGCGGCGGCGTAGTGGCGGGCTTTTTTGCCGGTCGGCGGCAGTTCCTCGTCGTAGAAGAACTGCGGCATAACGTCGTCGGCCTCGGTGAATCCGGCTTTTTCGTTGAATTCGATTTCCAACAACAACGTCTCGCGGCCGAGTTCGTTGATGAAATCGGCATCCAAATCAACATCGAAGGCTGCGTTGATGGCGTCGAGGATTTCCTTGTGGTTGGTGTTAGTGACTGAACGCCCGAACACACACAAGCCCAGACTGTCCGCCGCCGCCGAGTTGATCTGCACCTCCAGGCTCATTGCCGCCAGTTCCTCGGTGGTTTTGCCGACGCATACGGCGCCGGGCAGGTTGCCGGTGGTGTGATCGGCGCCTTGGGCGCTGACCATCATCGAAATGCCGGTGACTTCGATGACGCGGGGATCATAGGCGCTGAGCGCCTGTTTCTTAATCACCGGCACGCGTTTGACGCCAAAATGTTCACCGACCCGGTGGGTTCCCTGGGCCAGCAGTCTGCCGCGCTCGGTGCCGTTGCGGATATCTTCGAGGGCGGCCACCATAAATGGAACGTCGCCGAATTCGGCCTCGCCGGCTTCCATCAGCACGCCCAGGGTGGCGCCCAGTTCGATGGTATCGACGCCGAGATCGTTGGCGGTTTGGTTGAGCCGCGCCATGTCGTCGGGCTCGCGGATGCCGACGTTGGTGCCCAACAGGCAGATGGTCTCATATTCCATCGGCGACACCAGTTCCTTGCCGTTTTCGTCGACATAGATGTTGGAACACTTGATCAGGCAGCCCGGCATACAGGCGTGGGTGGTCTCGCCGCCGCGTGCCTTGTTGAGTTCGCGGATGTAATCGCCGCCCATTTTGTGAACTTCCTTGGCGGTATCGACCTGCTGGCCGGAGGAAAAATTGTTCACCGGCAGCCCGCCGAGATGATTGGTCAGGTCGGAGACCTGCGCCGTGCCGTTGCGGCCCATGGCCTGGGCGGCGGGGTCGGCGCTGATTTTGGCGCCGTACTCGCGGACCAGCGTCATCACCTTCTTGCGGTCGACGAAGGTCGGCATTTTGTTCTTGTCACAGACGATGGCCTTGACCTTTTTCATGCCCATCACCGCGCCGACGCCGCCGCGCGCCGAAAGCCGCACCGGGCGGTTCTCGTTATCGCTGAAGGCAATGCCGGAAATCAGGCCCTGATATTCGCCGACCGGGCCGCACAGGGCCAAACTGACCTTATCGCCGTATTTTTCGTGCAACAGGCGGGCGGCTTCGAAGTTGGCCTTGCCCAGATAGGGCGTCGCGTCTTCGAATGTGATGTCGCCCGACTTGGTGATGCGGATGACGGTCCAGTCCTCGCAGGCGCCCAACAGCGTGAACCCGGCGATTTCAAGCTGGCCCAGGGCGAAGGCGAAGGTGCCGCCGCCGTTGGATTCCTTGATGCCGCCGGTAAGCGGGCTTTTGCAGCCCACCGAAATGCGGTTGGCGTTGGAAAAATTGGTCCCGGCGAAAGGCCCGGCGGAAAATATCAGCGGATTGTCCGGCGACATCGGATCGACGGTAGCGGCGCCGGCGTCCAACAGGCTGCGGACGATGAAATTCCGCCCGGCTTTAATAATCGCCTCGCCTTCCAGAGTCTCGGATTTGACGCTGTGGTCGCTCAAATTGATGTGCAGATATTTACGCATGCCGGATCATTGCTCCCCTATTAGTGACTGGCACAGAGATAAGGCGTGAGGGCGATTAAAACAAGAGGCGGACGCCGGTGAACCTACTTCAAATGCTTGGCCAGAAAGGCGGCGACATCAGGACGACGGCTTTGAACCCGGGGGTGCGGGCGGCGCTCCACAGCGTCACATTGCCGCCTTCGGAAAAGCCGACGACGGCGATCTTGTCCTTGGCGACATCATCACGATTGGTCAGGTATGCCTTCGCCGCCTGTACGGTTTCGATGCCCTTGGCAATGACCGTCATCCATTCTTCACTGCCGCCGATTTGACGACCGCGTTCCACATAGGCGTCATCGGCAAGAAACCGCCGGATCGGCGCCAGCGCGATGTAGCCATCCTTGACCAGGGCGTCGGTGAAATCCTTGACGTCGGCCTGGCCCTTGGATTTGGAGCCTTCGTAGCCGTGATGGCGGACGCCGGTGCCGTGGTTGAAGATGACCGCCGGATGCGGCCCCGGCCCTTCGGGCAGCGCCAGGATCGAGCGCACCGCCGTGCCGCCGACGTTCAATTCAATCCATTGCGTCGCCGCCTGGGCGCTCGTTGCGGATGCCATCGCGATACCAAACCCTAAAACCAGGGCGCTTACGGAGGTGACCGATTGTTTCATGGTTGTTCACCTCTAAATCTTATTGGCGTTAACAGAATAGTAACATTTTATAGGGTTACTATGGCATTCAGCCTTAAGAGGATCCCATGATTGCGCTTCATACCATCAAGGATCGGACCCAGGACCAGGACTTATGGACCTTCGCCGCGTTCGTGATTTCCGTAGCCGAGGGCAGAAATTTCCCCGATTACAAGGCCATGGACCTAATGAAAATCGCCAAACTCGTTCAGCATTGCTGGGTCTTCGATTTCCGCAGCGGGCTGGACGACGGTCTACCGTTCCATTTTTCGGGAACCGCCATCGACGCCCAATTGGGACAAACCATCACCGGGCTGGATTTTGAAAAAGTTTATCCCGGCGAGTATTTCGAGGACTTGATTACGAACACCTATCATCAGGTCTATCTGCAAAAACGCCCCTGTTATACCCGCAGAATCGAACGCTACCGCGACGATGTCATCGACAAGCACACCACCATCGAAACGGTCATGGTCCCGTGTTCGTCCGACGGCGAAAATATCAATTTCGGTCTCGGCATGACCAAATACACACGTTTGATCCAAGAGGGCGGCCCGGAATTCGTGCTTTTGTAACAAACACGCCAATTCCCTTCCTATCCCCTTCCCTTTGCCGCCGTTGCCGGGTAAAAGTCTGGCATGAGCCCCGCCAAAAGCACCGCCGTCAACACCCCCGACGATAAACTCCATTCCGAGCGCGTCCTGATTGTCGATTTCGGCAGCCAGGTGACGCAGTTGATCGCCCGGCGCATCCGCGAATCCGGCGTTTATTCCGAAATCCACCCCTTCAACACGGTCACCGACGATTTCATTCGCGCCTTCGCGCCCAAGGCGGTGATCCTGTCGGGCGGGCCGGCGTCGGCCGGTGACATTGAAACGCCGCGCGCCCCGGACGGCTTGTGGCAGATGGGGTTGCCGGTGCTCGGCATCTGTTACGGCGAAATGACCATGGCCCAGCAACTGGGCGGCAAGGTGACGGCGTCCGACCATCAGGAGTTCGGCCGTACCGCCGTGGAGGTCACCGGCGAAAGCGCGTTGTTCGATGGTGTCTGGAAGCTTGGCCAGACCCATCAGGTATGGATGAGCCACGGCGACAGGATCGACGCTATCCCGGACGGCTTTGCCCCGATCGCCGTCACCCCGACGGCGCCCTATGCCGCCATCGCCGATGAGGCGCGCAGATTCTACGGCGTTCAGTTCCACCCCGAGGTCGTGCACACGCCGGACGGCGCCAAGCTGTTGTCAAATTTCACCCACGTCATCGCCGGGTGCGCCGGCAACTGGACGATGTCGGCGTTCAAAAACGACGAAATCGCCAAGATCCGCGAACAGGTCGGCAAGGGCCGGGTCATCTGCGGGCTTTCCGGCGGTGTTGATAGTTCCGTGGTCGCGGCGTTGCTGCATGAAGCCATCGGCGATCAGCTGACCTGTGTGTTCGTCGATACCGGGGTCATGCGCGAAGGCGAAAGCGACCAGGTCGTGAAGCTGTTCCGCGACCATTATAATATTCCGCTGATCCACCGCGATGCGGCCGACTTGTTTCTCGGCAAGCTCGACGGCGTTGCCGACCCGGAAAAGAAACGCAAGATCATCGGCGCCACCTTCATCGACGTGTTCGAGGAAGAGGCCGCCAAGATCGACGGCGCCACGTTCCTGGCGCAAGGGACGCTGTATCCCGACGTCATCGAAAGCGTGTCGTTCACCGGCGGTCCTTCGGTGACGATCAAGTCGCACCACAACGTCGGCGGCCTGCCGGAACGGATGAAGCTGAAGCTGGTGGAGCCGCTGCGCGAACTGTTCAAGGATGAGGTCCGCGTGCTTGGCAGAGAGCTTGGCCTGCCCGCCGAAATGGTCAACCGCCACCCTTTCCCCGGGCCGGGGCTGGCGATCCGGCTGCCCGGCGGGGTGACGGCGGAAAAGGTCAAAATCCTGCGCAAGGCCGACACCATCTACCTGGAGGAAATCCGCAAGGCCGGGCTTTATGATGAAATCTGGCAGGCGTTCGCGGTGCTGCTGCCGGTGCAGACCGTCGGTGTTATGGGCGACGCCCGCACCTACGAATATGTGCTGGCGCTGCGCGCGGTGACCTCCACCGACGGCATGACGGCGGACTCCTACCCCTTTACCCACGACTTCCTGACGCAAACGTCCGGGCGCATCATCAACGAAGTGCGCGGCATCAACCGGGTCGTTTATGACGTCACCTCAAAACCGCCGGGCACCATCGAGTGGGAGTGATTTCAAGGCGTTAGCGCCTTTTCCACCCAATTGGGCAGGATACGGGTAGGTTGCGTTTTTTTATGTGGACCCCAGCCTGCATACCATTTAAAACAGTGTGTAATGTAGGGGGATGCTGGCGCGGGGAACGCCTTTTGGCGGGCGCCGGGTTTAAGGGGGGCAGATGAAAATTCATCAATGGCGAACGTCGTTCGAGACCGGGAACGCCGAAATCGACGGCCAGCATCGTAAAATGGTTGAGTGCCTGAAAGAAATCGATACGTATATAGCCAAGGGCAACAAAAAAGCCTTCGACGAATGTCTAAAGTTCCGCAAGGCGAACGCCGATCACGCCGCGTTTGAAGAAAGCCTCCTCGCCGAGGCCGGCTTTTCCAGGCTTGAAATGCACCGGAAGGCCCATAAGGAAACCGAAGGCAAGATGCAGGAGCTTTTTGCTACCTGTCGTGAGGCCTGCAAGGACCCCCAGCCGACGTCATGCACCAAGGACTTGTCGTACATCCTGATCGACCACCTTTTGCGTAGCGATTTGGACTTCAAGTCCTTTCTGCAAAACAAGAACCTGGCCAACGACAGCAATTAACGCCGCCAGGGACAGGTCAGGCGCCGGACCGTTTCCTGAGAGCCGCCAACAGTTGCGGTAATTCGTGACCGACCTTGCCAGCATTTCCGCTATCGCCCTTCAGGCCCTGATGGAAAACCGCCTTCATCGCCAGAATGTGAATCCGGATCACCTCCATGTCGCGGCGCGTCAGGCTGGTCCGGGGTTCCAGAACCTTGCACAGCGAATCACTGATGGACGTGATCAGCGGAAAGCCGAAACTGCCGCCCTGGCCGCGGACTTCGTGGGCGATGTTGAACATCTTGCGGACTTCGGCGCCTTCGTCCGAAGCGGACTCCTGAAACGCCCGCCACAGATCCTGAAGATCATCGACGGCCCAGCCCTGATAGGCTTCGCTCAAATTTTCGGTGGCATTCAGGGCGCGAAGAATGGCCTGTTCCGGGGTCGGTCCCCCGGTTTTGCCGACCTTGTCGCCGAGTTGGCGGTCTGGCTTGATGATGGACGCCTTGCTCATACCCGATGATAGCGTTTTTAGACGCGGCGGTCAGGCCCTTCGAGGGTCTCACTGACCTTAAAGCGGCGGTCCGGCCCGAAAAAGCTATCGCTGCGAACAAAAAGCCGCTGATCTTCAACCAGGGAGACAAGCCGCCTGTACAGGGAAACGGCGCTCACGGGCTTGGCCAGAAAGCTGGAGACGCCATTGTCACGAGCGATTTTAACTCGATCGAGTTCGGTATATCCGGTCAACATAATGATGGGGACATAGGGGTTGGGGCTGTCCGGGCTGCGACGGATGTGTTGGACGAAATCGATCCCGTTGCCCGTCGGCATTTCCCAATCGGTAATGACCAGATCCGGATCCGTATCCACCAATTCCTGAAAGCCGGTCTTGGCATCCATTGCATCGACAATATTCTGGATCCCAAAGGCCATCAGGCACTGTTTTATCAATGCACGAATTTGAAGGCTGTCATCACAGATGAGAACCTTCAGTTCACTGAAGTCAAAATTCGACACGAAACACTCCCCAATATCCCTTACCCGACACGCCCTAAAAGGAACTTCCGCAGTCGGTATCTCCCACTGGTGGCGGATACTAGTCCAACTACCTGACGGCAACCTGACGGAAAAACCCTATATATGATTATAAAATCTGTCTTTAGTCCTATACCGTCCCAGGGTAACCCTGCCCTAGCCCCTTCCCCCTTCCACGGGCATCCCGACCGACCTATATATAAGCACCGCGCCCGGACTTTCCGGGCGCCGCCGCACCAAGCCCGCACCAGCCAAGGATAAGCAATGCGCTCCATGGACCCAGGACCGCCCAAATCCGGGCCCCGCAAGGATTGGCAGACGATCCACACCCTGCTGCCCTATTTGTGGCCGCCGGGCGAGGCCGGGCTACGCGTTCGCGTCGTTTTTGCCATGCTGTTGCTGGCGCTTGCCAAGGTCACCAACGTCGGCGTGCCGATTTTCTACAAACACGCCGTCGATGCGCTGAGCGCCAATACCGCCGCCGTCCTTACGGTGCCGGTGGCGTTGCTTGTCGGCTATGGGTTGGCCCGTGTTCTGGCCCAGACCTTCGGCGAGCTACGCGACGCCGTTTTCGCCAAGGTCGCGCAACGGGCGATCCGGCTGGCCGGTTTGAAGGCCTTCAAGCACCTGCACCGCCTCAGCCTGCGGTTTCATATGGACCGCAAGACCGGCGGCGTCAGCCGCGCCATTGAACGCGGCACCAAGGGTATCGAATTCCTGCTGACGTTCATGCTGTTCAACGTACTGCCGACGTTGCTGGAAATCGTCATGGTCTGCGCTGTCTTGTGGAACCTTTACGGGGTCTGGTTCGCGCTGGTGACGTTCCTGACCATGGGCGCCTATATCGCCTGGACGCTGATCATTACCGAATGGCGGATCAAATACCGCCGGATCATGAATGACACCGATTCCGAAGCCAACACCAAGGCGATCGACAGCCTGCTCAATTTCGAAACCGTCAAATACTTCGGCAACGAAGACCACGAAGCCGAGCGCTTTGATACTTCCCTCAGGAACTATGAGGCGGCCGCCGTCAAAAGCAAGACCACCCTGTCGTATCTCAATATCGGCCAGGGCGCCATTATCGCCATCGGCGTCACCATAACCATGGTAATGGCGGGCATGGGCGTTGTCGGCGGCACCATGACCATCGGTGATTTTGTCCTGGTCAATGCCTATTTGATCCAGTTGTTCCTGCCCTTGAACTTCCTTGGTTTTGTCTACCGAGAGATCAAGCGCTCCCTGACCGACATGGAGACCATGTTCGAACTGATGCAGGAAAACGCCGAGGTCGAGGACAAACCCGGCGCCAAGCCGCTCGCCATCAATGGTGGTGAGGTGGTGTTCGAGAATGTATCGTTTGCCTACGACTCCCGCCGGTCGGTTCTGGAAAAGGTTTCCTTCACGGTTGCGCCGGGCAAGACCATCGCCATCGTCGGCCCGTCGGGGGCCGGAAAATCGACCATCTCAAGGCTGTTGTTCCGGTTTTATGACGCCACCGAAGGGCGCATTCTCATCGACGGCCAGGATATCCGCGACGTCACCCAAAAAAGCGTTCGCGCCGCCATCGGCATGGTGCCCCAGGACACGGTGCTGTTTAACGATTCCATCTATTACAACATCGCCTATGGCGCCCCCGGCGCGATGCCGTCAGACGTCGAGAACACCGCCAAGATGGCGCACATTCATGACTTCATCATGAGCCTGCCGGACGGCTATTCATCGACCGTCGGCGAACGCGGCCTGAAACTCAGCGGCGGCGAGAAGCAACGCGTCGCCATCGCCCGCACCATCCTCAAAAACCCGCGCATCATGTTGTTCGACGAAGCGACCTCGGCGCTGGATACCCACACCGAACAGGAAATCCTGACCAGCCTCAAGGAAGTCTCCGCCGAGCGCACGACGCTGACCATCGCCCACCGGCTATCGACGGTGATCGATTCCGACGAAATCCTGGTGCTGGCGGACGGGCGCGCGGTTGAGCGCGGCAATCACGCCTCACTGCTGGATTTAGGCGGTGTCTACGCCGGTATGTGGGCGCGCCAGCAAGAAGCACAGGAAGCGCTGGTGGCGTTGGAGCGAGCCGGCGAATTGGGGGTCTTGAAGGACGAGCCCGCCGAGTGACGTAAGTCCTTCAAAGACTGTCACATTCTCGTGAGAACGGCCCTGGCGCGGTTGCCGCGCCGGGCCGCAAAAACTATTCTATTGCCCAGTTCAGCCAACCCCAATGGGGAGACCACACCCATGCAGAACCGAAGAAAATTTCTGACCGGCGCCTTTGCCGCGGGCCTCGGCCTCGCCGCCCTGCCGCTTACAATTCCCTTGGCGGCGCCGGCGCTGGCACGCTATGACGCGCCTGAGGGTTTTCACCACCAGGATTGGTTCATGCCCACCACCTTTGATCTCCGCAGGGACCAGGAAGCGGCGAAAGAATCCGGCAAGATGCTGACCCTGCTGTGGGAACAGGTTGGCTGCACCTACTGCAAGCAGATGCACGAAGTTGCCTTCCAATACGAAGAAATCACCGATCTGGCGAAAGCCAACTTTTACATCGTTCAGATGGATATGCGCGGCGATCGGGAATTCATCGACTTGGGCGGCGAAAAGAATACCGAGGCCAAGATCGCCCGAGCCAGCCGCGTTCAATTCACCCCGACGACCCAGTTTTTCGGCCCCGACGCCAAGGAAGCCTATCGCATGCCCGGCTACGCCAACCCGCCGGTGTTCAAGGCGGTCTATGAGTACGTCATCGAAAAAGGCTACGCGAACGAAACGTTCCAGGAATGGGTCAAAAAGAAAATCGCCAAAGGCTGACCGGTCCGTAGCCGGTCCGTGTAAGGGTTTCCCCGAATTCACCGATCAAACACCTTTGTCTATAGTTAAAGTCTGGTTTGATCCTTTTAATTTGTAGAGGGCGGGGCCGCATGAATAATAATTTTAAATGTGTTGTTGCGGTTTTGCTTTTTGCCGGACTGACCGCATCCGCGGCTGGGGCGCAGGAAACCAAAAAAGAAATCAAATCCGTCAAGGAAAACACCAGCCAGGTTCAGAAACTGAATGCCTTTGTTGACGACCTTCTTCGCGTCCACCAGTACCGCCTGAAAACCCAAAAAATCAACCAAACGGAACGCATCGGCAGCTATCAGGGCATGCCGGATCATTACCGGGATGTCGAATACCATGACGCCGCAACCGGATTGCTGCTCAGCCGCATTCGCTGGGAAAACAAGACATCCGGCCTTCCTGAAATGATCGAAGTCTACTTTTACGACAAACAGGGCCGCGTCAGCGTCGATTATCTGGCGGTCTTCCTGCCGGGACACCGCAACGCGCCTTTCCAGGCCGTCGTCAATATCCACACCCACGATGACAGCCTCAGCGCCTTTCGCCAGTTCGACTTCTACGAAGACAGGCTTTATGAACGCTGCGAGGGGGACTTTTTCGGCCAAAAGGTTGATCTGCGGCTCGATGACATCGATATCCCGCCGGAACCGGAAGACGTTTCCCCTGAACTGTATACAGCCTGTTTCGGCTTGTTGCCGACGACGGTTGGCAACTACCTGAAACCCGCCGACCTGATTCCCGCCCTCAAGGAAGCCGCGCTGATGGGCGAAGAAACCGGCATGACCCATGACACATTGGCTCGGCGGATTGCCGAGCTGGACCGCAAAATCACCGCCGAGCCAGACAATGCCGGACTGTACGCCAAGCGCGGACGCGATCACCTTACGCTGTTTAATTTCTCTGAAGCCATTTTCGACTTCACCACCGCCATTGAACTCAACGACGACCTGGACGCCGCCTACTTCGGTCGCGGCATGGCGCATGGCCGCATCGGGGAAATCGACAAGGGCATCGCTGACCTATCCGTTTTCATCCGGCGCAACCCGGAAAGCTCCCTTGCCTACACCAAACGGGGCGTGCGCCGCATCTGGAAGAAGGATTTCAAGGGCGCGCGCAAAGACCTGTTGATGGCGACCTCCCTCGATGACACCAACGCCGAAGCCCATGACGACCTGGGCGTGGCGCTGGCGCAGTTAGGAGAAATTCAAGAGGCGCTTAACCACCTTCTCAAGGCCAAGGCCCTGGAACCCGGTTACCAAAAGGTCCACCACAATCTGGCGATGGTCTATTTCATCGCCGGCGACCATGAACGGGCCTTGTCCGCCGCCAACGATTCCTTGCGGCTGCAACCACAGAACCGAAGCTCAATGTTCCTCAAAGGAAATATCCTGGGGAAAATGGGCCGCACCGCGGAAGCCGAAGAAGTAAAGGCAAACGCTGCGTTTCTTTCGGAAGGTAACTGGTCGGAACAATCCGCGATCCGCTAGAGCAAATCCCGAGCGGATGGTTACATCCGCGACGACGAATTTGCGTCTAAAACAAAGGCGTAGAGCATTTTAGGTGAACGCAAGTGAACCGGAAATGCTCTAGGAAGTCCTAAACCGGAGTCCTAGACAACCTTGACCTGAACCGTTTTCTTGTGGGTTTTCCCGAGGTCATCGGTCCATGTGAATTCCATCGGGCCGCTTTTGTCGGCGGCGACGAAAAACGACGTGTAGGGATTGGCTGAAATCCCCGGATGCCAGACGGCATTCAATACCTCGTCGCCGTTATAGCTGACCTGCAGACGGTTGATGATCTCACGCGGGATCGCTTTGCCGGTTTTATTGTCCTTGCGCAGGCCCGATTCCATAGCATGCTTGACCAGGGTCTTGACCTCGAAGATTTCGCCCTTCTTGAGGCTTTTCGGGACCCGAATGCGCGGTTGGATGTCGATTGCCATACTCTCGCCTCCCTTAACCGCCACAACCGCCGAGGGTGACCTTAATCCCCTGGCGAGCCAGGAAGGTCTCGCCTTTGCTGGTCTCCGCGGCGACGACAATTTTCTGCGATTGCGCCAGCCGGATCCTCAGTGAAATCTCCGCCTTGCCATTGCGCGGACTCAGGCGGTAGCTGCCGATGTACGGCAACGGGTTGCCTTCGGAAAACATGTGAATGGCGGTAACGTGATCGTCTGCCGTCATCGGGCCATCGACCGCGACCCGCATGGCGACGGCGGCGCCATTCTCGGCAATCTCGGGCAGCGTAATCTTGATCCGGCCATCTTTGAATTTCTTGTTACCGAGGACCTTGGCCAAGGCCTCGGTCACCATTTCCGGCGTCGCCTCGGCGGCAAAGGGCGTCATCGTCAGCACCATCGCCCCGGCGCCGGTCATTTTAAGAAAGTCGCGCCGGTCGAAATGACCCGGCTCGACGGCTTGGCCCACCATCATCGTTGTCTCCTTAAACACGTTCACCGCTTAGAAAAAGAATCAGCCCCGCCCGACGGACGGGGCTGACCCGGAACCGTATCGAACCTGAATTAAGGTTTGATATAAGTGTAGCCCTTCTGTTGAAGGTACGCCAGTTCGGCAACGCCGGACGGCACAATGTCGTTGTCGAAAACTTCGTAAAGATCATCCGATTTAACTTTTTTGCTTGCGAGCGTATTGGCGCAGACGGCGAAGCTGACGTTCTGAGACTTCAGGCTGGCGACGGCACTCTGAATCTTGCCCGGCGCCTTGGCGCTTTGCAGCAGGGAAATACCGTTGCCATGAATGACCACCTTGAGGTCCAGGTTCTTGGCGCCGACCGCATTGATGTGGTTCTGAATGTTTCTCATCGCACCCGCATACTTTTTGTCGTCCTTACCGCCGGGATAGTTGATGTGGTAGACGACTTTCTGCTTACCGTAGCGTCCGGCGGCGTCCGCCGAAGTGACCGAACCGATGAGCATCATAAACGCCGCGAACGACGCGAAGATGAATCCCATTCCAAATTTCCGCATAGAAACCTCCCTACATTTGTTTAACGGATGAATTCCCCAAGGCGATTCCGCCAAACCGGCGTCCTCGCCACGAGGCGGAAGTATAGTCAAAACCCTAGTTCTAAAATATTGGGGGATTCCCTTAGTAGGCCGATTCAGCCCTTATTTCAGATGAAACCCGCTCTGCACCGCCAAGGTGACCAGTTCGGCGAACGACGACGCGCCGATCTTTTCCATGACATGGGCCCGGTGCGCCTCGACCGTTTTCTCGGCAATGCCTAAATCCTTGGCGACCCGGCGGTTGGGCCGGCCTAGCAGCAACATTTTCAGAACCTCGCATTCGCGCCGACTTAACCTTTCAAACCGCATACGTACCTCAGCGTCGACCGACAGGGTCTGCAACCGCTGCTCGCTTTCGGCCAGGGCGCGTTCAATCACTTCCAATAGCGCCTTTTCCTCAAACGGCTTTTCGACGAAATCCAGCGCCCCCAGCCGCATCGCCTCGACCGCCATCTGCACATCCCCGTGCGCGGTAACGATGACAACCGGAAGGTTGCTGCCGCGCACCGCCAATTCCTCCAGCAGCTCGATGCCGGACATGCCCGGCATCCGCACATCGGTGACAACGCACCCGACGCCGGGCGTTTCCGGCAATTCGGCCAGAAATGCATCGGCCGAGGCAAATCCCTTGGCCGGATGATCGACCGATTCGATCAGCCAGCAAAGCGACCGCAGCACCGCTTCGTCGTCATCGATCACAAAGACCTTTACGTTACGCACCATGATCCGCTTCCTCATCAACATTCGGGTCGATCGCCGGAATTAAGAAAGTCACCGACAGCCCGCCGGTCTCGGCGGTTTCGGCCCATATCCGCCCGCCGTGGGCCTCGGCGATGGACCGGCAGATGGAAAGGCCGAGGCCGAGGCCGTTTTCCTTGGTCGTCATAAAGGGCTCCCAGATCTTTTCCAAGGCGTCGTCGGACAACCCCGGCCCGGTATCGCTAACCCGAACGGCGATCCCGGCATCTGACCCCGTCGTTACGATCTCCAGCCGGCTCGGCCTCCCCATGTTGTTGGAATTTGTTCCCGCCATGGCGTCGAGGGCGTTTCGGCCCAGGTTAATGATCATTTGTTCGATCTCGATCAGATCGCCCAGAACCGGCGGCAAGTTCGGCGCCAGTTCCAGCCTGAGGACGACACCGCTGTTACGCGCATCGTGGCGAAACAACGTCACCGCTTCTTCGACGGCATGATTCAGGTCGACGGCCTCACGCCTGGGCTCGCGCTTGCGCATGTAACCGCGCACGCGGGCGATAATCTGGGCGGCGCGCCCGGCTTGTTGGTTAATCTGGTTCAACGCCTCGCCCAGGTCGGAGGTATCGCCATTGTTACGCTGCAACCGCCGAATGCCGCCTTCGGCGTAATTGCGGATCGCCGACAGCGGCTGGCGAAGCTCATGCGCCAGACCCGACGTCATTTCGCCGATGACGCTGACCCTGGACACGTGCGCCAGTTCGGACTCGTGCTGGCGAACCTGTTCCTCGGCGCTTTGGCGTTCGTGGATTTCGTGCTCCAGTTCCCGATTAACCTCTGAAAGCTCCCGGGTTCGGCGCTGCACCAGGTATTCGGTGCGAATGCCGTGCAGGATAATCAGGACCATCAGCACCGACGCAAAAACAACCCATTCCAAATAGCGGGCCAATAAATCCAGAATTCCGGGCTTCTGACGCACATAGGGGCCGAGTTCCAAATCCCTGAACAGGTCATGCACGGGTTTGTAATCAAGCGGCACCGTCCATCCCGTGTACCCCGCCGCCAACATTTCGGGGCTATCCGAATTCAGGCTCAACAGCGCCAACGCCACCTTTTCCGAAAGCTCGGCGGCGACATGAGGCATCGCCGCCAGCGGCCATTCCGGATACAGCCGGGTCGACAGCAACATTTTATTACCGGCCAGCGTTTGTTTGTTGAGGATACGGAAATTTTTAATATCGATATTATCGGCCTCGGCCATGGTCTCCAGAATATCGGTGCGCACGGTTCCGGCGTCGACCAAGCCGTCACGAACCGCAAAAACGATATCGTCCTGCGGAAACCCAAAGGATCGTATTTCCTTAAAATCCTTAAAGGGGTCTATTCCGGCGGCCTTGAATTCGCGCCAGGCCATTTGAAACCCGCCAAAGGCCCTGGGCGCGACGGCGCCAAAAACCTTGCCCTTGAGGTCGCTTAATTTCTTGATGTCATTGCGATCCGCGCGGACAAAGATGGTGGCGCCATAGACGTTACTGATTCCGCCACTAATAGCTTTCTTGAGCGTCAAAATACGGTGAATTCCAACCGTTTCCTCCAACTCCACATATTGCCCCGGATTGGTGAGGACGTAGTCAATACTGCCGTCCCTGGTGGCTTGGCGCAGTTCCTGCAACCGCAAGGGCACGATCCGAAAGCTGGTATCGGCAATGCCGGTCGAAAGATAGCGCGCCATCGGCATCCAAGAACGCTGGGTGTGCTCGACGCCACGGAAGGCCAGCACGCCGATGCGGAGCGTCTTTTCCCCAGCTTCCTTCGCCGCCACCGGTAAAGAGGCGACAACGAAGCCGCCAAACAGGACTGCGATACCCGCCGTCAACGCGCTTCGGTTAATTAATCGGAACATGGATTGTAGTATAATCGCATTGGCGACAAAAAAACCCCGCCGCGTCCGGCGGGATAGGTTTTGGGAGGATACTTGTCCATAAAAAAATAAGCCCCGGCGCACGGAAAAGCCCAAGATCGTCAATAGGCCCCCCCTGTGAATAACGGGGAGAATGTGGATAACGTGATTTTTTTCGAACTATTGAACCAGCGCGGAGTGGAAAAGAATATCGCTCACCGGCGTCGGGGCCACCGCGGCGCGGACCCGCAACAGAAGATTTTCCCGCAACCGCTCAAAATTGGCCGAACCGGAGAGTTCCGCGGGTTTTAGTTCTCTTAGGTAGGCCGTGACATTATCAATGATCCGGGGCGCCAGGGCTTCAACGTTAGGGATATCCTTTTCCTCCATCAACGCGATCGTCAGACCGATTTTGAAGAACCTGGATTTTTGCTGATCACCGCCTAGATTCAAGGTGACTTCTTCCAGTTTGTAGAAAAACCTCCCATGCTCGGCTCCCCCGCCTTTGCCGTCAGTATTCTCGACGCCCAGCAAAGGATCTAAAAGACCGGATAAAAAAAGACCGCCACTGATCAGCAACAACAACACAACCGTAACGGCGACCAGGATAAGAATGAGCTTCTTGTACCCGACCCCACGATGCTCTGCCCCCTCGCCGTCTTTTTCGACGTCTTCGGCCTCTTCCGATCTTTCTTCTTCGGCCATGAACTCTCCTCGGCGTTGCGCCCCTAAGACTAATATTAACCTTTACGGCATGGAAAAACTAACTTGATCAAAGTCATGGAGAATCCCCTCCGACAAGACTATCTATTATAACGAAAGATATAAACAGGAGACCCACGATGACGGAAGCCATTGACCCGGTAAGGCTGCCTGATGGTTTTTCACTGACCGATGCCGCTTTTGAACGTTCCGGCGACGATATGGTCCTGACCGATGCCGACGGGACCCGCATTGTGGTTGATGATTTTTTCAGCCACCAGGCGCCACCGGCCTTAGTCACTGAATCCGGCGCCCGGATTTCCGGTACCATGGCCGGGCGGCTGGCCGGGGCTTCGAACGCGGATCAGGTCGTCCAGGGTGGCACCGATGCCGCCACCGAAACCCCCGGCGAATCGATCGGAACCGTCAATACGGTCAGCGGCACGGCCTTTGTTATTCGCGTCGACGGCAGCCGCGAGGAAGTCGATATCCACACTGTCCTGTTCGCCGGCGATATCCTGGAGACCGACGCCGACGGCGCCATCGGTATAATCTTGGCCGATGAAACCGCACTGGCCATGGGTGGCGACGGCCGCATGGCCCTCGACGAAATGATCTATGACCCCGAAACCCAGGAAGGCTCGCTGTCCTTGATGGCCTTCAAGGGTATTTACACGGTGGTCAGCGGCATGGTCTCAAAAACCGACCCGGACGCCATGGTGATCACCACCCCGGTCGGCTCCATCGGCATTCGCGGCACCCAGATCGGTATTGAGTACATCGATGGCGAAAACCTGACCGTTGTCATGATGCGCGAAGCCGACGGCTATGTCGGTGAGGTCTATATCCGCAACGATGGCGGCTACCAGGTCATGAACCAGGTCAATCAGGTTCTATTCGCCGGCGCCCACGGTCGGGCACCGGAGTTCCGGGCCTCGGTGGAAGACGCCGATATCGTGCGCATGTTCGAGACGACCCTTGTCCACCTGCCTCAGGCCAGTGGCCGTGAAAACGATTACACCACCCAGCAACACGAAGGCGGCGGCGAACTGGACCAGATGGTAACAGACGCCGGCCAGCCCCAGGCCGTTGCGCCGCCACCACCGCCGACCCCGGAAGCAGCGTTCCCGGCGACGGAAGCCTACCAACCGACACCGCCGGTCGAGGCCGCAACGGCGCCGCCGGTACAGGTCGGCCCCATTCAAACCGTTTTGGCAACGCCGCCCGCCGATAGACCGGCCGACGCCATCATCATCACCACGGAACCTTTCGCCAGCGCCGGCATTGTCGTCGCCCCGAATGCGGTCCCCCAAGCGGCTGACCTGACCATTGTGACCGCCGAGGACCAGGCCATCAGCGGTCAATTAATCGCCACCGACGCCGATCAGGACGCCGTGTCCTATACCCTGGCCGAGGCCGGCGGGCCGCAACACGGCACGGTCATCGTCAATGCCGATGGATCTTACGACTATACGCCGGCCGCCGATTTTTCCGGCACCGACAGCTTTACCTACAGCGTCGACGACGGCGAGGGCGGCGTCACCACGGCGACGGTTTCGGTCAACGTGGCGGCGGTCCCCGATGTTCCCGTGGTTGCCGTGACGGCGGCTTCCGGTGCCGAGGATACCGCCATTCCGCTGACCATCTCGGCCGTTGTGCCGGGTGCGGAAAGCCTGTCGAGCCTGACCATCTCCGGCGTCGCCACGGGTGCCATCCTTAGCGCCGGCACCGACAACGGCGACGGCACCTGGACCCTCAGCGGCGGCGATCTTAATACTCTAAATACCCTGACCCTGACCCCGCCGGCCGATTGGTCCGGCGACCTGGCTTTGACGGTCAAGGCCACCTCCACCGACGGCGGCACCGCCACGGCCGGCTTCGGGGTCGCGGTGACCTCGGTTGCCGATGTTCCCGTGGTCGCCGTGTCGGCGGCTTCCGGTGCAGAGGATACCGCCATTCCGCTGACCATCTCGGCCTATGTGCCGGGCGCCGAAAGCCTGTCGAGCCTGACCATCTCCGGCGTCGCCACCGGCGCGGTCCTTAGCGCCGGCACCGACAACAGCGACGGCACCTGGACCCTTAGCGGCAGCGACCTGGATAATCTGGATACCCTGACCCTGACGCCGCCCGCCCATTCATCAAACGACATGTCGCTGAGCGTCACGGCGACGTCCACCGACGGCGGCAGCGCCTTCGCCAGCTTCGGCGTCAGCGTTGCGGCCCTTGCCGACACGCCGGGTTTGCGGGTATTCGACACCGTTTATGGCGGCGGCGAAGGCGGTGAAGGCGGCGAAGGCGGTGAAGGCGGTGAATTCGCGGGCACCGGCGGCGACGATATTCTGTTCGGCACCGGCGGCGATGACGTCATCAGCGGCAAGGGCGGCGACGATATCCTGTACGGCTACGGTGCGGGAGGGAGCGAAGGCGGCGCCTCGATTGTTCCGCTCACCATTGATGCCGCGCTGATCGATACGGACTCTTCGGAGGCCCTTGGCATCACCATCACCGGCGTCCCCGATGGCGGTGTTCTCAGTGCCGGCGCCGATATGGGCGATGGCCGGTGGACCCTGAGCCCGGACGACTTAGACGGCCTCAACCTAACCCTGCCGGAAGGCTACCAGAGCGATTTCCAGTTAGCCGTAACCGCGACCTCCACCGATATTGACGCCGACACCGGCGACACCGATCAGGCCTCGGCCTCGGCCATCATCAACATCGGATACGAAGGCGGCGAAGGCGGCTTTGGCGGCGATGATGTGCTTAAGGGCGGCGGCGGTAATGACGTTCTGTACGGCGGCGCCGGCGACGACGTGCTCAGAGGCGGCGGCGGTGATGACGTTCTGTACGGCGGCGCCGGCGACGACGTGCTCAAAGGCGAAGGCGGCGCGGACGTCCTGCACGGCGGTGGCGGCGATGATGTGCTGAAGGGCGGCGGCGGTAATGATACCTTCGTCTTCGGTTCCGGGTCCGGCAACGACATCATCGAGGATTACCGCAACGGCGAAGTCCTGCGCTTCGACGGGCCGGAATTTTCCAAAGACAATCTGGCGATGACCCAGAACGGAGACAACGTGGTCATCGCCTTCGGTGACCAGAATGTCGCGGTCACCGTCAAAGACGTTGATTTGGAGAATCAGAGCTACACCGTCATCCAGGATGGCGATTCCGTGCTGATTACCTTTGACGGCGACCACTAGGCCGCGTCTTCCCGCCTGATCGAGCCGCCGCCGAGAAGCCTTATTCCGCGTGGCCGACACCTTCTAGAAACGTAATCCAATGTTCGGGAAGGCGATGCGCGCGCGCGCCCTCTCTGAGAAGCGTGATGTAGCGGAGCGACGGTTTGCCGTCCTCATCATTGCCGTCCGCGATAAAAGTGACGACATCGAGAGGATTGCCGCCAAGGTCTTCAGCGGCAAGCCAAATTGGCCGATACCGCCAGCCGGGAATCCCCTCGCTCGCGTTCAGCCGGATAAGTTCGCGGCGATTGATCCGGTAAAGGACACCCCAGACCTCGGCTTCCTTGTCGGCGCTTATATTCGCCGGCGCCCCCTTGCCTTTGGGGTGACCGTCTAAATTGAACCGCAAGCGATACCCCCTGATAAGGCCAACCCGCCATTCGTCGGGCCGCATGCCGCGGCGCTCGCGAAATGCCCTGTCATGCATGTTGGCGCCATAGGCGAAATACCACACCACATCGTCGGGATCACCATCGAGCCTCAACCCCCAGGCGCGATACCAAAGCCGGGCCAACGGCCAGGCCCGAAGGATGACCGGAACCCAAACCCGTTTCAGGCCGCGCCGCAGGCTACGCCACGTCATTCTTTCTCTCCCAACGCGATAGCCGCCCATAAAGAACGATCTGCAAGGCGCCGGCAATCTTCCAGAAGACGGGGCCGCCAATTTTCTCTTCGGCGTTCCGTGGAATACCCTCCGTCGCCTCAGGCCGAGGCATTGGCTTCCGCCTCCGTGGGACGCGCGTCGCGAATATCAATGCCGCTCCGCCACAGAAACAGCAGCCCGAGTCCAACCATCAAAACGATGGTAATAATATGGTTGAACAGGACCATCGCCAGCGCCTGTTCGTCGGCGACGCCAAGAAGATTGAGCGCGAAGCCGGATCCAATAATGAAGCCCCCAGGGACGCGGATAAATCGGGCGAGCACCAATGAAAATCCCGCGAAAATCATGAGAAACAGATAGTCGAAGGGCGCCAGGACGATACCAACCGCCAGCCCCGCCCACAGGAAATGCGTCGCCGCGATGATCTTCATCAGAACGCTTGCCAGCACCGCGCCGATTTGGCGGCGGCGGTCGCGCGGCCAAATGATGCCTTCTTGGATCGCGTTTCTCAGTCCTTCGAGGCGGGCGCCCCCCTTGGTGGCCAACCAATCGATCCACCGGCTTATCCGTGCCTCCTTACGGCTCAATGGCGAACGACCGACAAACAGCATGTAAAGAAGGGCGGAAAAGAGAATCAGGTTCAAACCACCGGCGACCGCAAGGCCGGTCCTGACATCGCCTTCGACCTCTGGAATTTGGCCGACAATCGCGACCAACGTGGCAAACAGCGCGAAGACGATGCCGTCAAGAAAACGCTCGATGGCCGATGTCGTCAGGACACAGGCAAATCGCAGCCCTTCCAACCGCGCGATCAGCCATGACCGCACAAAGGGGCTGACGCCCAAGGGAATGAGGATGGCAACTCCATACCCCGCAAGGATCGCGCCAAACAGCCTGACACTAGAAATTGGTTTCAGATCGAACAGAATTTGCCGCCATTTCCAGCCACGGGTCAGCTGTTCGAGAAGGATGGTGCCGGCCAGAACGGAAAGCCAATTGAGCTTGGCGGTAGCGACGGCGGTCAGAAACCGTTCAGGGTCGATATCCTGATAGAGCCAAAACAGCGCCGCAATCGCCAGCGCCGCGCCAATCGTCGGCAGCACCCAGCGGACCAGGACGCCGTGGCGGCCTTTGGTTGAGTTCAATTCCTGTTCCAATATTTTTGCCAAAGTTAAAGACCGAGGATTCAACTTGGCGCATTAAATTGACGATGGGAAGCGCGTTGTAATGCGTAGCCGCGCCACGGTCAATAAGAGCGCCGCACGATGCCCCTAACGGACCGCCGCGTCTTCCCGCCAGATCCAGCCGCCAAAAGAACATCAACGTTTCGCAGAGGTGCGCGGAAAATGGATTGGTTGCCATCAGCCCGTATTTAAAGCCAGCGAATGCGGCGGAAATAGATCACCAAGCCGAGGCCAACGGCGGCAAGCCCGCCGCCCACGGCCCAGAACGCCCAGGCGACCTTCTCGCCGGGGATGCCACCCACGTTCATGCCCAAAAGCCCGGTGACGAACGTCAGCGGCAGCATGATGGTGGCAACGATGGAGAGCGTATAAATCGCCCGATCCATGCTTTCGGAGATGCGGGTCCGGCGCTCGTCCTGGATGATGGCGGCACGCTCGCGCATGGCGTCCAGTTCCTCGACGACGCGGTAGACCCGGTCCACCACTTCGCGCAGCCGCGCCCGCTGATGATCGTCGAATAGGCCGCCGCAGTCCGCATGGAGGCGCGTCAAGGCGTCGCGTTGCGGCGCCAAATGGCGGCGCAGCGCGATGGTCAGGCGGCGCAGTGGCGTCAGGCGCTCGCCGAGCACATCCAGGTCCCCGGCGACCAGCGCCTCTTCAAGTTCGTCCAGAGTCTCGTCGATGCCGGACTCGACGGGCTGCAATCGGTCGGTGAGACCTTGCGCCAGACGGATCAGGAAACCGGGACCGGTGCGAACGCCCTTGCCTCGCGCCAGATCGTCGCGGAGGTCCTGGATGGCCAGAATCTTTAGCCGCCGCGTCGAGACAATGCGCTCCGGCTCCATCCAGACACGGATCGAGTTCATGTCCTCCGGAACGGCGTCGGGATTAAAGTTGACGCCCCGCAGATTGACCAGCACACCATTGTCAAAGAGGGCGCTACGCGGCCGGGTGTCCTCCGCCAGGAGAGCCCCCGCGACCAGCGGATTGAGGCCGCTCTCGCCGCCGAGCCATTCCGCAACGCCCGCCGCTGAGCGGTCGAGGTGCACCCAAAGCAGGCCGTCGCCGGGCTTCCAGGCGCGAACGCCGGCCCAGTCCATCGCCTCGCCGTTGCCCTGGCCGTCGAGCCGGTAGGCGCAGATTAGGCCATCACTATCGGTCATCACCACGTCTCCATATTCCGAACCTCCCGAACCCATTGATCGGATGATTTTTCAGGCCGGCGGATCGTTCCTGGGATTGTAACCCGATTGTTACTAACTTTGTCCAATTATGCGTCAGGATCACGTAGTTTAGCCGTTTCTTCCGCCGCCGCGGAAATTAGTGGAATCAAAGTTTGTTTTCTCCATATGCCTTTGGCAATATCAGCGTAAGCTCAAGGGTTCGAATGGCAATCCATGATTAGTTCTATGCATAACTCCTTTGCGACGACCGTTTTCGCCGCCGCCGTCTCTCTATCGTTCGGCGCCAACGGCGCGGAACGACAAGTCGTGGGATACATCGAGGAGGTGCGAATATACCCCGGCGATCTGCATTTAATGGCCAAGATCGACTCCGGCGCCAAGACTTCCTCCATCGATGTCCGTGACCAGGTCGAGTTCGAACGCGAGGGCGGTAAATGGGTCCGATTCAGGATCAATATAATGGCCAAGGCGGACAAGACGATTAAGTCAGTCATTATTGAGCGCCCGGTGTTACGCAAAACCAGGATTCGACGCGCCGAGACGGAAAAGCAAGAGCGCTACGTGATCAATCTGGGCATCTGCCTCGGCGGATATTTCAAGAAAGCCGAGGTCAATCTTAATGACCGCACCGGCATGAACTACAGGTTACTACTCGGTCGGCTGTTCCTGAACGATCATTTCCTCATCGACACGTCGAAGAAGAACCTGACAAAACCGAACTGTCCCGAGGCGCCTGGGCGATGAAGAACACCCACGTTTACATCCTGGCGGCGGCGCTGGCGGCGATCGGGATCGGCGTGTTCCTCTATAAGGTGTTGGTGGTTGGGTTGCCGATGTCGGTCGACAAAAAGACCGAGCTTTGGGAAGTGGAAACGGCGATTTCCTTCAACGCCAAGGGCTAGGCGGTGAGCCTTTCGTTTCACCTGCCACAGAACGCTGACCGCTTCGCCGTCATCAACCAGAGCTTCGTTTCGCGGGGCTACGGCATCTCGACCCGGGACGATGGGCCCAACCGCCTCGCCACGCTGACCATTCGCAAGGAACAAGGAAAGCAGACGCTCTATTACGGGTTCGTGGTTCTCCGTGGCGAATCCGGCACCGGCAAGGCCGCCGACGATGAGCCGGTCGTTCGGCACTTCAAAATGAGCGACCCGGAACGCGCCGCTGCCGAGGCGATTATCAAGGGCGCCGAGGCGCAGTCCGCGGACACGGCGAGCTTCGTCGTCCAAGTATTAAAGAGACTTTCCGGGGCGCAATCGACACAGCCGGCGGCGAAACTCCTGGGCCAAAAGGCAACGACGCGCGAGACCATGGCCGTGGCCGCCAAGATCATGGGTCTGGCGGGCCTGCCGGCGCGCACCGTACACGGCATCGGGCTTGGGCTCGACCGCCGCCACGCCCAGTTCGAGCACTGGCTCGAGGTTCACGACGGCAGCGCGTGGGTCCCGTTCCGGGCCGACGCCACCGGCCCCGGCCTGGCCCCGGACCAGTTCGCCTGGTGGCGCGGACCGGCGCCGTTCGCCAAGATCACCGGCGGCGACCTGCCGCAGGTGGTCACCACCGTCAACCGCGTCCGCACCTCCACCTTGCAGGTGGTCCGCAGCCTCGGCGAATCCGCCAAGGACCCGCTGCTGACGTGGTCGCTCTACAGCCTGCCGCTACAGACCCAGCTCGTGTTCCGGCTATTGCTGGTGGTGCCGCTCGGCGTCTTTTTGTTGGTGGTTCTCCGCAACGTGGTCGGGGTCAAGACCTTTGGCACCTTCATGCCGGTTCTGATCGCGCTCGCGTTCCGCGAGACGGGGCTGGCGTGGGGCATCATGCTGTTCACGGTCGTCGTCGCGGGCGGGCTCCTGGTGCGGCTCTACCTGGAGCACTTGAAGCTTCTGCTGGTGCCGCGCCTCGCCGCCGTGCTGATCGTCGTTATCATGTTGATGGCGGTGCTCAGCCTGATCAGCCACAAGCTCGGCATCGTCAGCGGCCTGTCGGTGGCGCTGTTCCCGATGGTCATCCTGACCATGACCATCGAGCGCATGTCCGTGGTTTGGGACGAGCGCGGCGCGATGGAATCGCTAAAGGAAGGGCTCGGCAGCCTGATCGTCGCGGTCCTGTGTTTCTACGCCTTGAGCGCCGACGCCATCGAGCATCTGGCCTTCGCGTTCCCGGAATTGCTTCTCGTTCTGCTGGCGGCGACGGTCCTGCTGGGCCGGTATTCCGGATACCGGCTGACGGAACTGGCGCGGTTCCGTGTGCTTGGCGGGAGGCAAGGGTGATGTTCGGGATCGCGCGGAGGCTCCGCGACAACGGTGTCCTCGGAATCAACGCCCGCAACGGCAACTACCTGCTGCCCCACAATCCGCGCCGGCTTTATCCCCTGGTCGACGACAAGCTGATAACCAAGCGGCTCGCCGAGGGGGTCGGTATCAAGGTGCCGGCGCTCTATGGCGTCATCGAGTTTCCGAGCCAGGTAAAAACCGTGCACGACATGGTCGCTCTGCACGAAGACTTTGTCGTCAAGCCGGCCCAGGGCAGCGGCGGCGAGGGCATCATCGTGGTCATGGGCCGGGCGGCAGACAACTATCGGCTTGCCGACGGTTCGCTGATGGATCATCGGGACATGGAGTTCCACCTCAACAACCTGCTCAGCGGTATTTACAGTCTCGGCGGCCAGCCCGACAAAATCCTGATCGAATACCGGGTCCTCTTCGATTCGGTGTTTGAGAAAGTCGCCTACCAGGGCATCCCCGATGTCCGCATCATCGTCTACTTCGGGTTCCCGGTGATGGCGATGGTGCGCCTGCCGACGCGCTTGTCCAAGGGCAAGGCGAACCTGCACCAGGGCGCCATCGGCGCCGGCCTCGATATTACCTCTGGCCGGACCCTGACCGCCGTCTGGCGAAACGCAATCGTCGCCGATCACCCGGACACCGGCAACCCGGTCAGCGGCATCCAGGTGCCCCACTGGGATACGCTCTTGGACATTGCCGCCCGGTCGTGGGAGATGACGGGGCTCGCCTACCAGGGCGTCGACATCGTGCTCGACCGCGACCAGGGGCCGATGATCCTGGAACTCAACGCCCGGCCCGGCCTCGCCATCCAAATCGCCAACCGGTGCGGGCTGCGGCATCGTCTCGAGAGCGTCGACGAGAACCGGGCGGCGTTAATCGAAGTCGCTGATCGTATCGCCTTTGCCAAGCAACACTTCGCCGCGCTTCCTTTATCCGGTTGACCGTTCCACTTCAGTAAGCGGCTCGATTTCCGGCGCGTTGCAGGGATCAAGCCCGAGGACCAGCCGCATCATCGCCGATTTCCACGGGCCGAGACCGCCAAGGAACCGATATGTAGCCGTGGTGTTATTTGCCGCCCATAACGGGCGCTATCCGATCACGGCAGGACGCAATTTTAATGTTCTTAGGGTCGACGATCTCGACATGCATGAATGTCAGTTCAGACAATCTTTGCCCCAAGGCAATGACCTCATTGAAACTTTGAATCGGCTCGAGGCTGAACATGGTGCCGAGGCGTCGCCGTACCCGCTCATCAAAGGTTAACGGGACGGTGTAGATTGTTCTGCCGATGTTGAAAGTCTCCCGGATGGCGGTCTTGTGCATTTCAGTGCAGCGGTTTTTTGAGTGGACGACGGCATTGCCGTTCGGGTCGGTGTAACGAAACTGGATCTCAATGAATCCGGTCTTGTTATCGTACCAGACTCCCACCGAAGGCCCCGGCTGCGCCGACGACGAGAGACGGCTGGACGCAATAAGGGCCGCCTGCCTAAGCCTTTTTAATCCGGCGTCCAAAACGCTCACCTTTTCCCCGCGGAGGCGTTTTATGACTTCCGATTCGTCGGTGGTCGCCGAGCTCGCAGGCAGGGACGCAATCGAAACAACCACGAACGCCGCGACACCCATTAGGAAAATCCGCATCAACAATATACCCCGCTCGTTCGACCCATTGGGTGTGGCAAAAAACTCTTGCCCGGCAAGCAACGCAAACAAGGATGAGCGCCAGGAGATCAATTCAGGTTTTAACTCTTTCCCTAGAGTCTTTCTGTCGGGGGAAATGCTACTGAGCCCTCAATACATCTCATGGCGAAGACACACTGCTTCAAACAGTCGCTCTGGCAGAAGTGAGCGAAACAGGGGCGGCCACGGCCCCTTCGGCGATGGCCCGTCCCTGCGCCGCCTCGACGATCATGCGTAACAATTCGGCGTAGCGATATCCGGCGAAACCCGCCATCAAATTAAGTTTACCGTCCCAGCACCAGCCTGGATTGGGGTTGACCTCCAACAACTTCACATTGCCGGACGCGTCGGCTCGGTAATCGAAGCGGGCGTAATCGCGGCATCCGAGCCGCTGGAATAACGTCATCGACCAATCGACCATCCTGCGCTGTTGGTCCTCGGGGATATGGGCCTCGTGAAAGCGGATGTCGCTCCAATAGGGCGAGTCGGGAAGCCACTTGGATTCGTATCCAAGAATTTTGGGGAGATTTGGGTCGAGGTGGCTGTAATCAACCTCCAGGACCGGCAGCGCGGTCATGCCGAAACCGGGGTTGCCGATCAGGCCGACGCTGTATTCCGCGCCGGACAGAAACTCCTGCACCAGCACCGCCCGGTCGGGAAGCGTCTGGCGAAGTTCGCTAAGATACGCGACCGCTTCGGTCGGGTCGTGCACCACGGCGTCTTTGGTGATGCCGATGGAACTATCGCCATTGCAGGGCTTGATCAGCGCCGGGAAGATCGACGGGATGGTCGCCGACTGGTCGTCGGCATCGAAGTAGGTTTCCAGCGGCACCGCCACTTCGTAGGCCGCGGCGATGGCGCGAACCTGGGCCTTGTTGTAGCAAAGCCCGAGCGCCGACGGCCCGGCGCCGCTATAGGGGATATCCAGCATTTCGAGCACCGCCGGCACATGCAGTTCCATCGTCGCTTCGTTGTTGTAGCCTTCGTCGCACAGGTTAAGGACAAATGCCGGCCGCTCCTCGCGGAGTGTCTTCAACAGGGCCGAATGGTTGTCGACATAGGTGAAGGAGTATTCGCCGAGCTCCGAGGCGGCCTCCTTGAAGCGTTTGATGGTGTCGTAATCCTCGGCATTGAACGCGCCGTCCCGTTTGATCGAGTCGGGCAACCGCGGATCGCCGAACACGACGGTGACATTCGGGAACGCCGGCCCCCTGGCCCTGCGCTTCGTCGATTGTTCGACGGGGGCGCGGGCGCTGACGATGTAGCGTTGCGCCATCATGCCGAGATCCGTGCCGCGGGTCGATTGCGCCTTGACCTCGTCGTGAAACCGGACGTCCTTGAAGCCCGCTTTTTCGAGGAGTTTGCGAAGCGGCTCACGGCCATAAAGCCGTTCGGCGTAGAACTGGTCGGCAATTACGCCCTTTTCGGCGTGGACCACCACTTCGCGGGAAATCAGGCGGTCACGGTTGCCGGAAAGCGAGCGT
>JAQBYB010000118.1 GCA_027624235.1 Pseudomonadota bacterium
TATTGGCCGCCACCTCGTCGCCGCTCTCAACACCCATCCACACGAATGCCATGCCGGCGTCTTTGAGGGTGGCGATGGTTTCGTCGCGCACCGCATTAGCCCGCACCGTGCAATCGAAGGGAAGACCGATCCGTTCTTTGTAAAGATCGGCAAATTCCCTAATCCATTCCTTCGGTTTCAAGATGAACAGATCATCGATAAAGGAAACATGCCGGATAAAATGGTTGTCAATAACCCATTCGATCTCCTGGATCATCTTCTCCGGAGAACGGCAGCGGATGATCTTTCCTTTGTTCTTGTAGGCTTCGTTGTATTTGACGTTAAAGCAGTAAGAACACTTGTACGGGCAGCCTCGGGCGGCCATGAAAAATTTTGTACTGGTTTTTAAAAACTGGGGATCGGCATCATAAAGAATCTGCCGGTCCGGGAACGGCAGGTCATCCAAGTCCTCGACCAAGTCTGCTTTTGGGTTACTGATGATTTTACCGTCGAGCCTGAAGTTGAACGTGGATACCGTGGTGTAGTCTTCGCCCGCATCAAGGCAACGGCAAAGTTCTGGAAAGACAAGGTCGCCCTCGCCGGTGCAAATGGCATTCAGGCCTTCTTCCTCAAGAACATCGGGACAGAACGTCGCATGCGGGCCACCCATAACGGCGAAAAAATCATGGAAGGTCTTAAATTCACGGTTCAGGTCCAAAAGAGTGTCGTGCTCGCCGGTCATGGCGGTGTAGCCGATCACGCCGGGGCGGAAGTCTTTTACGGTTTGTAGAATATCCGCATGGTCGGTGATTCCGACGATCACTAACCGGACCTCGTGGCCCTTTTCCTTCAAGGCGGCGCTGAGGCAACAGATGGCGATCCGCTCAATGGCGATGGTGTTTTTATAGACAAGTAGAACGCGCATGGCTGGCTCCGGTTAAATATTCTCTTCTTGGTCCATATGGTGAGGGAATGCGCCGGGGACAAGAAGCAAAACAAGGTAGCGGCATTAAAATGTTATCCAACGGCAATGCAAGACACTTAGGAATCTCGGCGCTTCAGCAGCGATTCAAATTTTTGTTCCAGATCAATGAGTTTGGCCAATAAATCCTCAGGATTGAGCCCCAGCGTGACCCGGGAACTGCGGATGATGGCGGCGGGGTCTCCTTGGAAGGCATCTGTTTCCACGTCAGTGAGTAAAAGAGGGCCATCCCCGGTCAACACTTCGATGCCGGTTCCATTTTTATGGCTGGCGATGCGTCCCGGCACGCCGCCTTCAAAGACACGGGCATCGTCTTCAATGCGGGCGTTCCAAATGGTCAGTTTCTTGCCGTCAAAATAGGTATAGGCGCCCCGGTAAGGCTTTCCGAGGGCGCGGATCAGCGTCGCGATCGATTGTCGGTCGTGCCGCCAGTCAATCAATCCGTCCTGGGGAAGCCGCGTACCGTAATAGGTCGCGCCGGCGCCGTCCTGAGGATTGGGGGTTGTCTTGCCGCTGAGATAGTCAAAATAAATGTCCGGGAGTTCCCTGCCGAGAGTGGCATTGATGCGTTCGTAGACCGCGCCGACGCCGTCATCGGCCCCGATCGGCACGTTGAACTGATGAATAATATCGCCGGCATCCAATTCGGGAACGGCTTCGTGAATGGAAACACAGATATAGGGCTCTTGGTTGATCATTGCCCAGTTGACGTTGGCGCGGCCGCGTTGGCGGGGCAATTCGCCCAGGTGAATATTGGTGAACCGCGTCAGTCCGAGGGTGTCTGCAGGGATGATCTTGTTAAATGATGCGATGACAACGGCATCGGCCCCGACCCTGGCGATTTCGTTATGTAGGGTCTTAAGGCCACCGGTGCGGATAATTTCGATGCCGCGATCTTCGGCCAGAATTTCCTGGGGCAGGTTTTCATCGGCGCGATAAAGAAAATCGCCGGCTTCCGGTGTGACGATGGCCAGAACCGTGAATCTTGGATCGCTTGAGAGCCCGTCCAGCACCGGATAGGCCATTTCTCCGTAAGCCATTTGCAGGATCGTAAAAGGCTCTTGGGTCATGATTGGCGGCCTTGATGGAAATAGAAATCAAACACCTCTTTAAGGGTTTTGAAGATGGTTTTTGGCTGAACGCCGGTCGGCGTCCCGGCTTGGCGCTCCACGTACTGAACATCCACGCCGACCACTCTCAGGCCCTTTTTATTGGCGTTAATCAAGGTTTCAGCAAGCAGAAAGACACCGTCGCTTTTGCCTAAAAAGGAATCAATTTGATTGCGGTGGTACAGGTGAATCCAGTTCACATCGTAAAAATTCAATCGGTAGAGAATGGAGATTAAGGCGTGGTATCCCGATGACACCATCCAATTGAAAAAAGGCAACTCGATCCGCCGGTGGCGCCGGTACCCAATGACGACATCGGCGTATTTAATGAGCACCAGGAAGGCATCGAATTCCTCTGCCGTAAAATGATGGTCGGCGGGGCAATACGTCACCAATTCCTTGGTCGCGGCTTCATATCCTTTGCGCACCGTGGCGCCGAAACCCTTGTTTGGGCTTTGGTGAAGGGCGCGCACCATATCGTGCTTTTCGGCAAGTTGGTCGATAATTGCAGGCGAACTGTCCTTGCTGCCGTCATTGACCAGAATGATTTCAAGATCGTCCACCCATTGAGACGCCGTTTTCACCAGATGCTCGACCGCATCATTGATCAATGCCTCTTCGTTGTAGACAGGCACGATAACGGACAAGCTGGTTTTTGTTTGGTTGCTGGAGACAGCTCGGGTCAAGCGTCGGCTCCGGAAAGATAGTCTCGAAGAATACCGGTCACTTGATCAACCTGGGCTTCAGTAATTTCCGGGTAGATCGGCAACGATAGAATTTTGTCACGGGCGGCTTCGGCGACGGGCATATCGCCGACATGGTAGCCAAGGTCTTGGTAACAGGGTTGCAGGTGGATGACGCTGGGGTAATGAATCTGCGCCAGCACGCCGTGGTCGCGCAGGTATGAGACGCAGGCATCGCGGTTATCGACCTGGATCACATAAAGATGATAGACCGGCTCGGCGCCGGGGCCCGTCACCGGGCGCTTGACCGCAAGGTCCGCCAGCCTTTCATCGTACCAGCCGGCCACCCGGCGCCGCGCCGCCGTCCAAGCTTCCAGGTGCGGCAGTTTGCGCAACAACACCGCCGCCTGCAATGAATCGAGCCGCGAGTTGTATCCGATCATCTGGTGCAGGTGCGGTTCCACCTGGCCATAGTCACAGAGCATGCGCATCTTTGCCGCCAGGTCGTCGTTGTCGGTTATCACCATGCCGCCATCGCCGTAGCATCCAAGATTCTTACTGGGGTAGAAGCTGTAGCACGCGATATCGCCGATGGCGCCGACCATTTGACCATTAATCCGAGCCAGCACCGCTTGCGCCACATCCTCGACGATATAAAGGCCCCGGGATTTGCACAGCGCCACGATTTCCGGCATCGGCGCGGGGTGCCCGTAAAGATGGACCGGCAAAATCGCCTTGGTTTTGGGAGTTATCGCCTTTTCCAGGGCGCCGACGTCCATTTGATAGGTGTCGGGGTCGATATCGACGAACACCGGGGTGGCGCCGGTATGGGAAATGGCGAAGGACGTTGAAATCCAGGTGTTGGGGACGGTGATGACCTCGTCGCCGGAACCGATGCCCAGCGTTTCCACGGCAAGTTTGAGCGCATCGGTCCCGGAAGCGACGCTGATGGCGTGACCGACACCGTGAATTTCGGCAAAGCGCGACTCAAACTCCGCCAGGGCGGCCCCCCGAATGAAGGACGCATCGCGACAGACGCCTAGAATGGCATCGTTCAGTTCCGATTCCATGTTCGCGTACTGGCCTTTGATATCAACAAAGGGAATTGGCGGGTCTATTTTATTCGACGTGCTCATCAGTTTTGTTCCGGCCTGGGTTGGCTGCGGATTATTACTTGTTCCGGTCGCCCTTACAACCAATCGCCACCGGTCAGCGGGATCATCTGCCCGGTGATGAACGTCGCCCAGCCCGACAGCAGGTAAATCATCAACGCCGCCGCTTCATCCGGGTCGCCGCCGCGTTTCAGGGGCACCATGTCGGCGCGCTCGGCCAGGTCTTTTTCGGTTTTGCCGTGCCAGCGTTGATGAAACCCTGATGTGATAAACCCGAACCTTACCCCGTTGACCAAAATACCATCGGGCGCGCCTTCGCGGGCCAGGCCCTGGACCATGCATTCGGTGCCGCGCTTGGCGACGGCGTAGGGAAAGGATTGGTCGGAGCCGCCGTGCAGCGCCGATTCAGTGCCGGTTAACAAAATGCTCCCGCCGCCGGCCTGATCTTTCATGTGGGCCATGGCGGCGCGGGCAAGATAGAACGGCTGGTTCAGATTGACGGCGACATCCTTCTCCCAATCGTCGGACGGCATGTCCTTCCAATGACCGGAAAAATGAATACCGCCCGACAACACCACCAGGGCGTCGATGCCGCCGGCCTTGGTGGTGAAATCATCGATGAGCCGGACGCAATCGGCCTCGGTTTCGAATTTTTGCGTCAGGTGGATGACCCGTTTATCGTCGGTTGGGTGTTGCCCAGTTGCGCCGTGGGCACCGATGACGCATTCGGGGCCGTCCAGCAGCATATCCACCAGCGCCCGGCCAAGGCCGCCGCTGGCGCCGGTGATCAGGAGGCGGGTGCCGTTCTTGATGGCCGGCGTCCAGTCGGGACGTTCAAAGGATGTCATGCATAGCACTCCTTCAGAATTTTGGCGCTTTGGCGAATCCCAGCCAGGGGATTTGCTTCGTCGATCATGCGCTGTTCGATGGACACGTATCCGTCGTAGCCAATGTCTTTTAGGAGCCTGCCGATTTGGGCGTGGTCAACTTTGCCGGAAGTACCGAGAATATCAAATCCCGGCTCGTTGGCGTGCACGTGAACCAGATCTCCCTGGACGGCCTCAAAAATTTCGCGCCGGACTTCGTTCGCCAACGCCATAGCCTTGGCGTCGATCTGGACGCGCAGTGCCGGGTGGTTGACGGCCTTAACCACCTCTTGCGATTCCAGGACGGAATGAACGTAATCGGCGACCTCCGTTTCCAGTGGTTCGATGCAAAAGCAGGTGCCGTGGCCCTCGACGCGTTTGCAGAGCGCCCTAAAAAAAACCGCCGCCTCGGCGTTGGCGTCCTCTGTCGATCGTTCGCCCCTGGTGCGTGCCGTGCGCGAGCCGTAAATCAGCGTCTTTCCGCCCAGGTCCCGGCACACGGCGGAAAGCTGAACCAGGAAGTCGGTGGTCTGGGCGACAATATCGGCATCGCCGAAACAGGTATATTCGGGGCGTTCCCAAAACAGCGAATGCAGCCCGACGATGCTCAATCCAGCGGCCTCGATATCGCGGCGGTAGGCCTCGACCTCGGCGCCATTCGGAAAGTTCCAGTCGCCCGGAAAGACACGACTCAGCGCCACTTCCAGGCCCTCGAATCCCATCGCCCGGATCGCCGTTAAATCATCGAGGTGGTCATAGGCGCGAAGCCCGATGTTGGATACGGCGAACTTCATGACGTTGCTTAAAGAGACATTTCTTTTCGGACGCGCGTCAGGGTAAGGCCGAAAGGTTTTAGCAACCCCAGAATAAACCCGCGAACGACGCGAAAGGTTTTGATCTTGAAAAGCTTCAGATAGGCATGGGCCGTGGCCGGCAAGGGCGTCGGCTCTTTTTCGTAGAGGCCGTAAAAATCAATGGCGAGGTTGGTGAAAGCCATTTGCTTGGGCGTGAAGGTCTTGCGCCAACGGTTCAAGTCAAGAGACCCGATTACCGCCGCCAGGGTTTGGTCCTGGGCCTCGGGCGATGATTTGCCATCCTGGGTTTGGTAAGATGTCGTCGGATGAAATTTTCCACCCAACGGGTTTATCAATTCTGTGTTGCGAATTTCTTCGCCAAGCCAGTCGGATATTCCTTTCAGGCAATTGTCGGTGTCGGCGCAAAGTTCTTCATAGCGCACGAGGTGAAACCGTTCGTGACGGAATGTTGAGGCAAAGCGTAAGCCGTCTTCGTGATCCTTGAAGTTGGTCCAAAAAATATTGCCGGCGCGCAATTCCTCGGACGCGCGGGTGGCGTACGGCTGGCGGATGATTTCCAGCCAGTAGCCATCCTTGGAGGATAAAAATTCCGGGGCGTAATTATGACCGGTGGTCCATTTGGTGCCGATAACGCGAACGCCCAGCTTATCCCCGACCGCCGCCAGCAGGGATGCGATGTCGTTAATGGGCTGGTGTTTTGAAATGACTTCGGTAATTTCATCAGGCATTATGATGCATCAAAATTGTTATTGGGGTTATGGAGATAAGTATTCCATGAAACCAGAAAACTGGGGAAGGCACCTTCGAACTGTATCTGATAGAATTCAAGGGGTTGAGTTTACTTGTCTGGATTTCGAAGAAGTTTTCGAGAA
>JAQBYB010000024.1 GCA_027624235.1 Pseudomonadota bacterium
TTTCGATTCACCCATCGGGTGTGCCATGCAAACCACTCCATCAACGCCTCAACATATTGATTCTTATAGAAGAATCTACATCTCGCGGCATCAAATATCGAGTTCACTTGGGGAATGGGGGTTTATTATAGTTATCCCGGTTTATAGTCATCCCGGTATCAAGTGGATTTTGACTTTTATCAAACCCCTTGAATAATTTTTAAAATTTTTTCCTCCCAAAACCCGGGTCACGGGCAAGTCAGCCTGAGTCTCCCGTCGACGTCAATATTTTAGAGAATAAAACCCTTGCCGTCACCTGGAATTTTTCCTTGAATACAAGAACATACAGGATCAAAAAGCATCGCCGGAACGTTTGTTGAAGCCGGGGCCGCAAACGCATAAGGTGCCACCTCTTCTCCACCCCTTTGCCGCAACCAGAAACCGAGGCCATTCCGTCCATGCGCTTATCCCGATTTTTCATGCCGACCATCAAAGAAAACCCGTCCGAGGCGCAGATCGTCTCGCACCGGTTAATGCTGCGCGCCGGCATGATCCGCCAATCGTCGGCCGGCATTTATTCATGGCTGCCGTTGGGGTTCCGCGTTTTACAGAAAATCGAACAAATCGTGCGCCAGGAACAGGACGCCATCGGCGCCCAGGAAATGCTGATGCCGACCATTCAGCCCGCCGACCTGTGGCGGCAGAGCGAACGGTATGACGCCTATGGGCCTGAAATGCTGCGCATCACCGACCGTCACGACCGTGACATGCTGTATGGCCCGACCAATGAGGAACAGATCACCGAGATTTTCGCCGACGCCGCCAAAAGCTACCGCGACCTGCCGCGAATGCTCTATCACATCCAATGGAAATTCAGGGACGAGGTGCGGCCCCGGTTCGGCGTCATGCGCGGGCGTGAATTCCTGATGAAGGACGCCTATTCCTTCGATCTTGATTTCGACGCCGCCAGGCGGTCTTACAACAAACAATTCGTCGCCTACCTGAAGACCTTCGCGCGGTTGGGCCTGACCGCGATCCCGATGAAGGCCGATAGCGGCCCCATCGGCGGCGACATGAGCCATGAATTCGTCATCCTCGCCGAAACCGGCGAGAGCGAAGTGGCCTGCCACCGGGACTTGATCGCGGCCGACTGGGGAAATGCCGACATCAACACCGAAGGCGACCTACAGCCTTTCATTGACAGCTTCACCGATAAATACGCCGCCACCGACGACAAACGCGACCCGGAAGCCGAAAAGGCGCTCGGCGATGATTTGGTCGTGGCGCGCGGCATTGAGGTCGGCCACATCTTCTATTTCGGCACCAAGTATTCCAAAGCCTTCAAGGCCGTCGTCGCCGGCCCCGACGGCAGCGACGTCACCGCCGAAATGGGCTCTTACGGCATCGGCGTGTCGCGCCTGGTCGGCGGCATCATCGAAGCCAGCCACGATGATGCCGGCATCATCTGGCCGGAAGCGGTGGCGCCGTTCAAGGTCGGGCTGATCAACCTGAAGACCGGCGATGACGCCTGCGACAAGGCCTGCGAAGACATCTATCGGCAGCTTCAGGATGCCGGCATTGAGGTGTTGTTGGATGACCGCGACGCCCGCGCCGGGGCCAAGTTCGCCGACATGGACCTGATCGGCCTGCCGTGGCAGGTGGTGATCGGGCCGAAGGCGGTTGCCGCCGGGGTCGTCGAATTAAAAAATCGAGCCCGTGGCGAGCGCCAGGAAATCAGCGCGGACGCCGCCATGGCCCTGTTAACGGCCTGATTGGGAACAGCGATCATGTTTTCCTTTTTCGAATGGATGGTGGCCATGCGCTACCTCAGGGCCAGACGCCAGGAAGGCTTCATTTCGGTGATTGCCTGGTTCTCCTTAATGGGGATCGCCTTGGGCGTTGCCACGCTGATTATCGTGATGTCGGTGATGAACGGTTTCCGCGAGGAACTGCTGACCCGCATCCTGGGGATTAACGGCCATCTCAGTATTTACGGCCAGATTAACCAATTGCGCGATTTTGATCCCATCGCCGAACGCCTGCGCAAGATGACGGGCGTTGTCGCGGTGACGCCGATGATCGAAGGTCAGGTCATGGTGACCGCACGCGGCGTCGCGCAAGGGGCGGTCGTGCGCGGTATCCGGGCCACGGATTTGACTTCCCGCAACATCGTCGCCGGCAACATCAAGGCGGGGTCGCTGGATGCCTTCAAGGGCAAGAACGCCATTGTCGTCGGCCAGCGCATGGCCTCCAAGTTGGGGGTTGGCGTCGGTGATAAAATCACCCTGATATCCCCCAAGGGAAGCACCACCGCCTTTGGCACCGTTCCCCGCATGAAGGCCTATACCGTCGCCGCCACCTTCGAGATCGGCATGTACGAATACGATTCCAGTTTCGTCTTTATGCCGCTGGAAAACGCGCAAGTGTATTTCAAGATGCCCGGCGCGATCAGCAACCTTGAGGTATTCGTCACCGACCCCGACAACGCCATCGCCATCGGCCGGGACATTTCCAAGGAAATGAAAGGCGCGGTCCGCATCCATGATTGGCAGCGCGTCAACGCCAGCTTTTTCAACGCCATCCAGGTCGAACGCAATGTCATGTTCCTGATCCTGACGCTGATTATTGTGGTTGCCGCCTTCAACATCATCTCAAGCCTGATCATGTTGGTGAAGGATAAGGGTAAGGATATCGCCATCCTCAGGACCATGGGCGCCACCAGCGGCATGATCATGCGGATTTTCTTTATTGCCGGGGCATCGGTCGGCACCATCGGCACCTTGGCCGGGCTTGGGCTGGGGCTGGCGTTCACCCAAAATATTGAATCCATCCGGCAATGGATTCAAGGGCTCACCGGCACCGACCTGTTCGCCGCCGAAATCTATTTCCTCTCGAAGCTGCCCGCCGTGGTCGATCCGTCTGAAGTTGTCGCCGTGGTGTTGATGGGATTGGGGCTGTCGTTCCTGGCAACGCTCTATCCGGCATGGCGGGCGTCGAAGCTCGATCCGGCGGAGGCGCTGCGCTATGAATGAGCGGGTGCTGGACCTTACCGGGGTTAAACGTACTTTCCGTCAGGGCCGCGACGACCTCCATGTGCTGTGCGGCGTTGATCTGGTGTTGGGCCGGGGAGAAATCGTTGCCCTGGTCGGGCCGTCCGGGTCCGGCAAATCGACGCTGCTCCATATCGCCGGTTTGTTGGAGCCGCCCGACTCCGGTGATGTCGCCATTGCCGGGCAATCGTGCACTGGCATGAATGATTTGGCCCGCACCACCATGCGCCGCCAGCATCTTGGTTTCGTTTATCAAAACCATCACCTGCTGCCTGAATTCACGGCCCTGGAAAACGTCGCCATCCCCGCCATCATCGGCGGCCACGGGCGCGGTGAAGCAAAACAGCGGGCCAGGGAAATCCTCGGCTGGATGGGGCTGGAAGCCAGGGAAAGCCATCGTCCGGCGAGGCTGTCGGGCGGCGAACAACAACGGGTCGCCATCGCCAGGGCCTTGGCGTCGAAGCCGAGCCTGCTGCTGGCCGACGAGCCGACCGGCAATTTGGACCCATCGACGGCATCGGACGTGTTTGAGGTTCTGTTGAAACTGGTGCGCGGGGCCGGATTAACGGCCCTGATCGCCACCCACAACCCGGAATTGGCGTCGCGCATGGACCGGATCGTCAACCTGGAAAATGGCCGCCTGGTTGAATCCTGAGACAAACAAAAAAAATTCAATGAACCCATTGGGCTTGAGGATATTTCAGTTTAATATCCCGTCAACGGACGAACGGCGATTAACCGCCGCGTTCAATAGGGAGGATAAAATGTCTAAAACCTTAAAGCCAACACGCCGTAAATTTATCAAAGCCGCCGTCGCCACCGCCGGTGTCGCCGCGATTGCCGGAAGCCCGTTTAAATCCGCCTTCGCCGCCAAATTTCCGGAACGCAACATCAACGTCATCGTGCCGACCCGTGAAGGCGGCGGCGCTGATCGGAACCTGCGCACCTTCACCAGCGTCTGGAAGAATTACCTGAACGTCAATTTCGAGCCCGGTTATTTTCCCGGCGCGTCGGGCCGGGTCGCCTATGAAGTCTACATGGGCAAACGTGAGCCCGATTGCTACAACCTGATCTTCGGCAACATGGGGCCGGAACTTCTCAATTGGGTGGTCAAGAAACCGACCTTTGACTTGAATGCCTATCTTTATTTCGGACAGGTTGACACCGATCCGGGTTGCGTTTTCGTTGGCGCCAAAAGCAAATTCAAGACCATCGACGATATCGTCGCCGCAGGCAAAAAGCGCAAGCTCAACGTCGGCACCAGCCGCATGGCTCATCCGGCCTCGATCGGCATCCTGGCGCTTGGCGAAAAAACCGGCGCCCAATTCAACCTGATCCCATTGTCCGGCGGCAAGAACACCGTTGCCGGCGCCGTCACCGGCGAAATGGACTTTTCCGTGCTGACGTCGGGTTCCGTCGCCGCCGCCGGCAAGGCGGTGCGGACCGTGCTGATTTTCGATGACAAGAACAAGCTTGGCGCCCGCCTCAACAACGCGCCGACCATGAACGACCATTTCGGCACCAAACTTCCGCCGTTGCTGTCGGCCCGGGCGTTCGGCATTCATCGGGCGGCCATTGATAAATATCCGGACCGCTTCAAGGTTCTGCAGGACACCTTTTTCAAGGTTTTCAAGGATCCGGCTTTCAAAATGGCCTACCTGAAGGCCAAGGGAGACTGGGAGTACGTCAATCCCGGCGGAGTCAAGGAATGCGAAAAATACTCCAAGGACATCGCGGAAATCGGCGAACGCTATAAATCCCTGCTGTCCGGCGCACCAAAGAAAAAATAGTACCTTTTCCATAGCCCATTACCGGACCGGCGCCAAATCTTTGGCGTCGGCCGGTTAAGGACGCTTTCATGACTGAAAAACAGAATTCCAACACACCGGACAAACGGTCCATCGGCGGCGATATGGTCATTCCCGTCGTCGCTCTGGGTTTTACGCTGTATTATTTTTCGACGATCATCGATTCACCGTGGACGGCGCAGGTCAGCGCCTTTTTCATCGGCACCATTCTGATCGTATTGGCCGCCGTTTTTATCTTTAAATCGGTGGCCAAGGTGCGCCTGGGTGAAGCCGGTTTCGGCTTTAGCAAGCTGTTCTCCAAGGCCGACATCACGTCCGGGCGGTTGTCGCTTTTCATCGTCACTGTTTTATATATTTTGCTGATCGAATGGGGCGGCTTCACGCTCACCACTTTTGGGTTCCTGTTTTCCGGCATGCTGGTGTTGAGCAAGGGGCGCGACAAAGGGTTTATCGCCTTGCTGTCGGCTGGGCTGTCCCTGGTCGGCTACGGCCTTTTTATCATTGTCTTCGAAACCCGGTTACCGCACGGGCCGTTCGAATGGCTGATGGCGTTGGTTTTATAAGATGGAATTTCAATTTCAACTGTTCGGCCCGCTGTTGATCCATACGCTTAGCTATTGGTGGGTCATCATTCCCAGCATTTTCCTGGGGCTCATCGTCGGCGCCATCCCCGGGTTCAGCGCCGCCAACACCATCATCATTCTGTTGCCGTTTACCTTGGTCATGGATATCGAGGTCGGGTTGATCTTTATGGTCGCGCTTTACTGTTCGTCGCGCATGGGGGCGGGCATTCCGGCTATCTTGGTTAATATTCCCGGCACCGCGGGGGCGGCGGCGACGCCGTTGGACGGCTACCCCATGACCCAGGCCGGCCGTGGTCAACAGGCATTGGCAATGTCGTTCGTGGCGTCGTCCTTCGGCGGACTTATGACAACGATCATAGCGCTGCTGGCGATGCCGTTGCTGGCCCAGGTCGGCTATTACATGCACAGCGTCGAGATGATTGTCGTCATGCTGTTCGGGATATCCCTGATCGCCTCGATCGCCGCGCGCGACACCCATAAGGGCCTGATCGCCGGTTTCCTGGGGTTGATGATCGGCTCCATCGGCACCGATGTCGTCTATGCGACGCCGAGGGGCACCTTGGGATTTTTGGAACTGTATGACGGGGTGCCGCTGATCCCGGCGCTGGTCGGGCTGTTTGCCGTGTCCGAGGCGTTTTTGGTGATCGAACAAAAATCGATCCTCAGCAAAAAGGGCCTGGACGCCGCCCCTTCCGTTGGTTGGTCGGCGACACTGGAAGGCTGCACAATCGCGCTCAGCCGGTGGTGGCACATCACCTGGAATTCCATTATCGGATTGATCATCGGCGTCATTCCCGGCGCCGGCGCGTCGATCGCGTCGTTCGTCGCCTATCAACAGTCGCGCACCTATTCGAAAACGCCGGAACTGTACGGCACCGGCCATCCGGAAGGCCTGATCGCACCGGAAGCGGCCAACAACGGGGTCACTTCCGGAACCTTGATCCCGCTCCTGATCCTCGGCATTCCGGGCGGCGCCACGGCGGCGGTGATGTTGGTGGTCATGCAGTACCAGGGCGTCACCCTCGGCCCCACCCTGTTCCAACTCAATCCGGAACTGGGCTACGGCGTTTTCATGGCGATGGCGGTAACCTATTTTTTCATGATCCTGACGATCCTGCCGCTGGCGCGTTTTATGACGCGGGTGACCATGGTCAGCACCGTTTATCTGGCGCCCTGCATTATCGCCTTTACCCTGATCGGATCGTTCGTACCCCGGGTCTATATGTTCGATATGTGGTTGGGACTGGCCTTCGGCATCATCGGCTACATCGCCCGCAAGACCGGCTACCACGTCGCCGCGATTCTGATCGGCGTCATTTTAGGACCGCTGTTGGAAACCTACTTCCTGCGTGCGCTGAAGATGTCCGACGGCGACATCATGGTGCTGTTTTCCTCAAACCTGGGCAATGTTCTGTGGCTTGCCTTGTTTGCAACGTTCCTGGTGCCGGCGGGGATTCAATTCAAGAAAAACCGCCGCCTGGATGAATCTCGGGAGGCCCCAAATGGCTAATCAAACCACCCCTTTGACCCGCAACCTCAAGCGCATCGGCCACCTGGACCTTCCCGGCGGCGGCCAGGTCGTCGTTGATGGCGACTATGCCTATGTCGGCCACATGAAGCCGCCTAACGGCACCTCGATCATCGATATTTCCGACCCCGCCAACCCCAAGGTGGTTTCCACCATCGACCTGGAAAACGGCTATTCCCATACCCACAAGGCGCGGGTGGTCGGTGATCTGTTGTACACCAACATGGAACAATACGACCGCCATACCCTCAGACGTGGCGATACCCTGCCGGACGACCGCAACCGCCTTGCGGGCGTTCTCGGCCACGATCCCTCGGACGCGGAGCTGTCCGCCGACCTCGGCTTCGATGTCGACACCATCGCCAAAATGGACGCCGCGCGGGAACGGGGCTACGCCGACGGCGGCTTTCGCATTTTCGATATTTCCGACAAAACGGCGCCGAAGTTAATCACCCACGAAAAAACCTTCGGCTTCGGCGTCCACCGTTTCGACGTCGATGAAAATTACGCCTACATGTCGACCGAAATGGAAGGCTATATCGGTAATATCCTGGTCATCTATGACGTCAGGGACGCAAGCAAACCCAAAGAGGTGTCGCGCTGGCACATGCCAGGACAGCACCTTGCCGGCGGCGAGGTGCCGACGTGGAAGGGTTATAAAAACCGCCTGCACCACGCCATGCGGGTCGGCGACGAGATGTGGGCGTCGGTCTGGCACGCCGGCTTCCGGGTCATCGACGTCAGCGACATCACCAAGCCGACAACCATCGCCGAACACGATTATCACCCGCCGTTCCCGGAACCGACCCATACCATTCTGCCGCTGCCGGATTTGATCGACGGGCGGCGCATCGCCGTAGCCGTTGATGAGGAACACGACCATACGCCCGGCGCGCTGCACGCCTTCATGTGGGTGTTCGACGTCACTGATTTCAATAACATCAAGGCGCTGTCGGCCTTCGACGTCAGCGAGATGGACAGCCCCTGGAGCCGCGCCGCCGGACGCTTCGGCGCGCATCAGTTCCGCGAGAAAATGGATTCCACCCTGGTCTACCTGACCTGGTTCTCCGGTGGCCTCAGAATCGTCGATGTCGCCGACCCCTTAAAGCCGACGGAAATCGCCCATTTCATTCCCGAACCATTGAACGGCAACCCCAGCCCGCAAAGTAACGATGTCGATCTCGACGACCGGGGCCTGATTTACCTGCTTGATCGTAACGCCGGGCTCGATATTCTTGAACGCACCAATTAAGGCAGGAGGAACCCCATCATGGCTGAAGACGACGATCTGCTGGAACCCAGCATCGATCCGAAAAAACGCGCCATCGGTATTCGCCGGGTCACCGCCGTCAACGAGGCATCCACCCGCAGCGTCATGACCGTGCGCGGCCATACCGTCATTACCGATGAGAAAGAGTCCGACACCGGGCCGACGCCGCTGGAATTGACCCTGGCGTCGCTTAACGGATGTGAAGGCGTCATTATCAACCGTTGCGCCCAGGCCATGGGCTTTAAATATTCCGGTGTTGAGATCGAAAGCGAGGGCGAGGTCGATCAGCGCGGATCACGCGGTGTCCGCGGCGTCCGTCCTTATTTCAACTGGGTCAAGATGACGATCCGGGTGAAAAGCTCGGAAACGCCGGAACGCTTCGCCAAACTAGCCAAAAACGTCGAATTTCGCTGCCCGGTGATGAACCTGTTCCGTTCCGCGGATGTCGAGGTCACCGCCGATTGGCAGCTTGTCGCAGAAGACGCCTAGAAAAAAGCCGACACATTTCCACATATTTTGAAATATCCCTGTCACAAATGTAGGGTAGCCTCTTAGTCTTCCATAATCTCGTTTGGGACGACGAATGGTAAGGCTTCCGCTTCCTTTGACGCTCGGCGTCTTAATTTTTTTGACCCTATTCATGCCCGCGTCGCGGGCGGAAACGCTGGTGCTGAATAGCGTTGCCACCGCTCCATTATCAAATGACGCCGGAACCGGATTCCTAGACATTATTGCCAACGAAACATTCAGGCGAATCGGCATTAAACTCTCCCTGATAAGACTTCCCGCCGAAAGAGGATTGATAAACGCGAATGCGGGGATCGACGATGGTGAATTACTTCGCATCGGCGGCATGGAAAAACTTTATCCGAATTTGGTTCCGGTGCCCGAAAAATTGATGGATGTGCATTTCGTCGCTTTCAGCATCAATCCATCGGTCAAAATTGACGGTTGGCAAAGTCTCAAGAACTATGCCGTCGGCTTCATCAAGGGTTGGAAAATCCTTGAAATCAACACCCCTAAAGAGGCTATAACTTTCCTCGCCCGGGATTCCGAGCAGCTTTTCACGATGCTTGAAAAGAACCGGATTGATGTCGCTTTATTTGATCGATTGATGGGTCTTGAAATCATCCGCCGTAAAAAAATTCAGGGCGCAAGGGATCTATCGCCGTCCTTGGCCGTCAGAGGCATGTACATCTATTTAAACAAAAAACACAAATCCCTGGCCCCGAAAATTGCCGCTTCCCTGGCGGCGTTAAAGTCGGAGGGATTTTACGACAAGGAACTGGAAAAAATTGAAATGGTTTTGAGGCAACGAAATAATTGAAACAGGGCAGGATATGTAAGATCGATCGATGCTGTATTTAAGAAATTTTTTCTTATTGATGGCGGCGCTTGCGGTCGCTGGCGAAGTGGCGCGGATAAGCGGCCTCAAATTCATCAAAAGCCACTCACTTTCCGGCATCAAAGCGTTGTTGCCGCCCTTAATAACGATCAAACTTCATCACGATCTTCACAAAAAGCATTTAAAGGTATTACCCCGGATCGTTGAATCACTCGAAGCCATCGACAAAATTAGCCGGATTAGAATACTGAGAACCGAGTAGGTCGCATCGCTTCAGCGACCGAACTGAAATTGACCGGGCATGAAAAAGGAAATCCAATCGCCGCTCTCTCGACGCCTGATCCTGTACATCGTGCTGTGCAGTTCCGCGATTACGCTTCTGTTGACCGCCAACCAACTTTATCGCGACTATCAAGCCGACGTCGGAATCATCAATCGCGGTTTCGAACAAATTAATAATGTGCATTTAAAAAGCATCGAAGCGACGGTCTGGTCCACCGACCTGGACAAATTACAAACCCAGCTCAACGGAATTTCGAACCTGCCGGATATCGAATACGTGGCGGTCTCGGAAAAAGGCAAAACGTTGGCGTCGGTGGGCGAGATCACCGGGTCGAACCTTGTATCCAACACCTATCCATTGACCCACATGCACAAGGGGCAAAAGCTTGAAATCGGCGCGTTAAAAGTCGTCGCCAATCTCGATTCAGCGTATTTCCGTGTGCTCGACAGAGCCGTGGTCATCCTTGTCAGCAACGCCATCAAAACCATGCTTGTGGCGACGTTCATGCTGTTGATTTTTCATTTGGTCGTAACCCGCTACCTGATTGAAATCGCTAATTATATTGCCAACATTAAACTGGGCAACACGTTTAAACCTCTTGAATTGACCCGTAACAAAAGACCGGAAAACAAGGCGGATGAACTGGATTTTGTCGTCGAATCCATTAATGAAACATCCAGGAGAGTTCGACGCGCCTTTGGTGAGGTCCAGCAAACTCAAGAACTTCTGCGTGAAAGCCAGGACCGCCTTCGGACCTTTATGGATAACGTGCCGGCGCTGGTTTCCCTGAAGAACCTGGATGGGTGCTACCTGCTGATGAACAACGAATATACCAAGCAATTCGGCATAAGCCTTGATCAGGGGGAGGGAAGCAACACCAGCGATCTCTTTCCCAAGGAAATGGTTGAGAGGTTCGGTATTCAGGAACGCGAGGTCATTGATACCAGAGGAAAAATCACCATGGAACATCTGATCCAGCACCTGGACGGCCAGCACACCCATTTGTGCACGAAATTTCCTATTGTTGATCAATCTGGCCAGATCACCAGCATCGGCACCATCAGCACCGACATCACCGAGCTCAAAAATGCCGAAGAGGATCGGCGCAAGGCATTGGTCAATGCCGAGGAGGCCAACCAGGCGAAGTCTGAGTTTTTGGCCACCATGAGCCACGAGTTACGCACCCCACTGAACGCCATTCTCGGTTTTTCCGATATCCTGAGCAATCAATACTTCGGCCCGCCCGGCGCAGGAAGATACCGGGAGTATGCCCAAGACATCCATAACAGCGGCCAATACCTGCTGGAGTTGGTCAACGATCTTCTCGATATTTCGACCATTGAAGCGGGCAAGCAGTCTATGGATAAGGAGCAACTGGACACAACAGAGATTCTAACGGAGTGTATGAAAACCGTTGCCGACAAGGCCACGGGAAAAGGGATCGAGCTGCTGATCAACGTGCCTGAAAACTTTCCCTCCCTGTACGCCGATAAACGCGCCACCAAGCAAATCCTTCTCAACCTTCTTTCCAATGCGGTCAAGTTCACGCCTGAAGGTGGCCAGATTACCGTGGATGCCAAGTTCTCCGAACGGGATATCACGCTCAGTATTGCTAATACTGGAGAGGGCATTTCGGCAAAAGAATTACCGCACCTGACCGACCCCTTCAAAAGGGTTGAACAGAATCCCTATGTCACCGAAAGGGGTTGGGGATTGGGCTTAACCATTACCAAGTCCCTGATTGAAATGCATAACGGCAGGCTGGACATCGAAAGCACCGTCGGTGTTGGGACCATGATCACGGTAACGATGCCGAATATCCGGCTATAAAGTAACCCGTTTCGGCAGTCGGCGGTTGCGCCGGTGGCTTTATCCACAAAAACAGCAATTCTTGTGGATAACTTAAACCAACACTACAAGATATGGTGACATTGCCGGCCGGTTGTGAAATTCTTGCTTATGCCTCACGCGGATTTCGTCCACCTGCGCGTTCATAGCGCTTATTCGCTCTCGGAAGGCGCTATTCCGATCAAGGACCTGGTGCGGCTCGCGGTTGACAAGAATATGCCGGCGGTCGCCATCACCGACACCAACAATCTGTTCGGAGCGTTGGAATTCGCCGCCGCGGCCAAAGACGGCGTACAGCCGATCATCGGTTGCCAGCTTTCCATCGCGCGTCAAACAAAGGCCGCCGCCTCTCATGGCTCAAAAAACGGTGGCGGCGCCGGCCACGGCCTAGCCCGGGACTCCGATGCCTTGGTGTTGCTGGTTCAGAACGAGGACGGATACCACAACCTGCTCAAACTGATCAGCCGGGCCTATTTGGGCGAGCCTGATACCGAGCCCCCGATGGAGCCACAGGTGACGCTATCGACATTGCAGGACCATGGCGAGGGCTTGATCGCCTTAACCGGCGGGCCAAAGGGCCCGGTCGGCCATCTGTTGGTCAATGGCCAGAACGACGAGGCCAAGGCGCTGCTGCAACGGCTCAAGAAAATATTCCCCGGCCGTCTTTACGTGGAACTGATGCGCCACGGCTTGACCGAGGAAAAACAGACCGAGCCCGGGTTCCTGGACATGGCCTATGATATGGACCTGCCCATTGTCGCCACCAACGAGTGCTTTTTTTCCGACGCCTCCATGCATGAAGCCCATGACGCGCTGATCTGCATCGCCGAAGGCGCCTATATTTCGGATGCCGAACGCCGCCGGCTGTCAACGAACCACGGCTTCAAGTCGGCCAATGAAATGCGCGCCCTGTTTAGCGATCTGCCGGAAGCCGTGGATAATACCCTTGTCGTTGCCCGGCGAACCGCCTTCATGGCCGAGTCCCGTTCCCCGATCCTGCCGCCGTATGACTGCGGCGCAAACAGCAGCGAGGAAGAAGAACTCACCGCCCAGGCCAAGGCCGGCCTGGAAGCCAGGCTCAAAGCCCAGGTGTTCACCCCCGCCATGGCCGCCGACGAACAAGAACACGCCGCGGCCCCGTATCGAAAGCGGCTTGAGTATGAGCTTACCGTCATCGACGACATGGGCTATCCGGGCTACTTCCTGATCGTCGCCGACTTCATCCATTGGGCCAAGGAACACGGCATTCCGGTCGGCCCCGGGCGTGGCTCCGGCGCCGGTTCCGTGGTCGCCTGGGCGCTGACCATTACCGACCTAGACCCACTTCGTTTCGGGCTATTGTTCGAACGCTTCCTCAACCATGACCGTATCTCCATGCCTGATTTCGATATCGATTTTTGTCAGGACCGCCGTGACGAAGTGATCCGTTACGTTCAGGAAAAATATGGTCGCGATCACGTTGCCCAGATTATTACCTTCGGAAAATTACAGGCCCGCGCCGTGCTGCGTGATGTCGGCCGGGTCCTGGAAATTCCTTACGGTTACGTCGATAAAATCTGCAAGCTGGTGCCGTCAAATCCTGCCAATCCACCAACCCTGGATGAAGCCATGAAGGCGGAACCGCAAATCCGCCAACTGGCGAACGAAGACCCGCAGGTGGAAAAACTGATCCGCATCGCCCGGCAGTTGGAAGGGCTTTACCGCCATGCCTCGACCCACGCCGCCGGGGTCGTCATCGGCGACCGGCCGCTGGACGAACTGATCCCGCTATACCGCGACCCCAGATCCGACATGCCGGTCAGCGGGTTCTCCATGAAATATGTCGAGGCCGCGGGCCTGGTAAAATTCGATTTTCTGGGTCTCAAGACGCTGACCGTCCTCAGCCGCGCCGAGAAGCTGGTGCACGAGACCGGCGCCGCCCTCGACATTTCCAAAATCCCCCTCGATGACAAGGCGACCTTTGACCTGATCGCCAACGGCGACACCACCGGCGTCTTCCAGTTGGAATCGTCGGGCATGGTGCAGGTATTGAAAGACCTCCGTCCTGACAGCTTCGAGGACATCATCGCCGTCGTCGCCCTCTACCGCCCCGGCCCGATGGGCAACATCCCCAGCTACATCAAGCGCAAGCACGGCGATGAGGCGCCGGATTACATGTATCCGACGCTGGAAGGAATCCTCAAGGAAACCTTCGGTATCATCATCTACCAGGAACAGGTGATGCAGATCGCCCAGGAATTGTCGGGCTATTCGCTGGGCGCCGCCGATATCCTGCGCCGCGCCATGGGTAAAAAAATACGCTCTGAAATGGCGGAACAGCGCCAAATCTTCATCAAGGGTGCGGTCGCCAAGGGGGTCCCTGAGTCCAAGGCTCTTGAAGTCTTCGAACTGGTCAACAAGTTTGCTGACTACGGCTTCAACAAATCCCATGCCGCCGCCTATGCCCTGGTCGCCTACCAGACGGCCTATATGAAGGCCAAATACCCGGTTGAATTCATGGCCGCCTCGATGACGCTGGACATCGGCAACACCGATAAATTGAGTGTCTTTCATCAGGAACTTCGCACCATGGGAATCGCGGTTCTGGGACCGGACGTCAATGCTTCGGAGTCTGTGTTCACGGTCGAAAGGGATCAAGATGGTCGCGGCGGGGCCATTCGATACGCGCTGGCCGCCATCAAGAACGTCGGCGCAGCGGCGATGCAAGGATTGGTCCGGGAACGCCAGAAAAATGGCCCCTTCAAGGATCTGTTCGACTTCGCCGAACGCCTCGACCCCCATGCGGTCAATAAACGCCAAATGGAAAACTTGGTCAGGGCAGGGGCTTTCGACAGCCTGACGCCAAACCGCCGGCAGGTCTACGGCGCCATTGAGGCGCTGCTCCGCCACGCTTGCGTCGCCAACAATGAACGCGATAGCGGTCAAATGGGGCTGTTCGGCGGCGCCGCCGCCGGGGCGGTAGAAGCGCCATCGATGCCGGAAATCGCCGATTGGCAGAAAATGGACCGCTTAACCGAAGAATTTGAAGCCACCGGACTTTATCTTTCCGGCCACCCATTGGATGACTTCGCCCCGATCATGAAACGCCTCAAGGTGAAGACCTGCGCCGACATCGTCGCCGCCGGCAAGCCCGGCCCCAGACGGATGGCGGGGACCTTGCTGGGCATTAGCGAGCGCACCTCAAAAAAAGGCAATCGATATGCTTTTTTAAGCTTCACTGATACATCGGGAGTCTTTGAAGCAATCGCCTTTTCCGAAATACTCAACGAAAACCGGGGAATTCTCGAAGCCGGGCAGTCATTCTTCATCCGCGCCCAGTTCGACGCCGATGGCCGTTTTTCCTTACAAAGCCTGCAACTGCTCGAGAAAGCCGGCGACAAGGTCGCTCCCGGCCTCGCCATTGTGGTTGCATCCGCCACCCCCCTCATCGCGCTCAGAGACATCTTGTCGGGCTGGCGTAATGGCGGGAGTCACGTGACGGTTATTTCCAGGCTAGAGGAGGGCGCCGAAGTTGAGGTTGAACTGCGCGGTGGCTACGCCCTGACGCCGGACATCATCAACGCCGTCCGCGCCATTCCCGGCATTGTCGAGGCGCGCGAGTCGTAATAAATTCAGCCCCGCCCTTTGTCCTTGCTTTCCCCTTTCCCAAGGGCTAAACATCGCGCGATTTCACACGCAGGCGTACGGTGTTTGGCGCAAATTCGCTACCTCACTGTTCCGGTGTCCTTTCATTTGATTAGGACCAAGCTTGCGGAGGTATAACCGGAGAAGGATATAAAACGATGGCGCTTCCCGCCTTTTCTATGCGTCAGCTCTTGGAAGCTGGCGTTCATTTCGGACACAGCACCAGACGCTGGAATCCGAAAATGTCCCCGTACTTGTTCGGGGTCCGCAACGGCATTCACATCATCGATCTTCAGCAAACGGTTCCCTTGCTGCATCAGGCCATGACCGCCGTTAAAGACGTCGTCGCCGCCGGTGGCCGGGTTTTGTTTGTCGGCACCAAGCGCCAGGCATCGCCCCTAGTTGCCGAAGCCGCCAAGCGCTGTGGACAGTATTACGTCAATCACCGCTGGCTTGGCGGCATGATGACCAACTGGCAGACGATTTCCAATTCGATCAAGCGCCTGCGCGCCCTGGACGACAAATTGTCCGGGGAAACCCTTGGCCTGACGAAGAAAGAACTGCTGGGCCTGACCCGCGAGCAAGTAAATCTTGAGCGCGCCCTGGGTGGCATCAAGGAAATGGGCGGGCTACCGGATATTTTGGTCGTCATTGACACCAACAAGGAAGGCATTGCCGTTGCCGAAGCCAATAAGTTAGGCATACCGGTGGTCGGTGTTATTGATTCGAACAGCCTGCCCGATGGAATCGACTATCCGGTGCCTGGTAACGACGACGCCATTCGCGCCATCAATCTATATTGTGAATTGATCGGCGGCTCGGTGCTCGACGGCATTCAACAAGAGGTCAAGGCCGCCGGTGGAGATGCCGGGGCCTCACCGACTGGTCCCACGGAATCCCTGCCCGGGGTCTCCGCCGCCGAAGAAGCCGAAGCCAAGGACGCCAGCCCCGCCGCTAAAAAGAGCGACGAAAAGAAAGGCGATCATAAAAAAGAGCCCGCCAAATCGGCTATTAAACCAGCCAAAAGCGATGACAAGGCTAAGGACAAAGCCAACACTCAGGCTAGCGACGCGGCGAAAAACTCAGACAAAGCCGATGAAAAAGTCTAAGTCTTTTAGTCAGTTATAAAATAAATTTAAACAAAAGGATTAAGATGGCTGAGATCACTGCCGCCCTAGTCAAGAACCTGCGCGAGAAAACCGGCGCGGGCATGATGGATTGTAAAAAGGCGCTTGTCGACAGCGAAGGCGATATCGAAATCGCTGTCGACTGGCTGCGCGCCAAGGGCCTGTCGGCGGCCGCCAAAAAGGCCGGACGCATCGCCTCCGAAGGACTGATCGGCGTCGCCATCAAAGGCGGCGCCGGCGCCTTGGTTGAAGTCAATTCAGAAACCGATTTTGTCGCCCGCAACGATGCTTTCCAGGCATTTGTCCGCACCGTTGCCGGACTGGCGCTTGAATCCGGCAATGATTTGGACGCGTTAAAGGAATCCCCTTATCCCGGCACTGACCGCAATGTTACCGAGGAACTCACCAATCTGATCGCCACCATCGGTGAAAATATGTCAATTCGCCGCATCGAAGTGATCGAGGTCGGCGAGGGCGCCATCTCATCGTACATCCATAATGCCGTTGCCGACGATCTCGGCAAGATCGGGGTGCTCGTCGCCCTTGAATCCGGTGCTGACGCCGGCAAGCTGGATGCCATCGGCAAGCAGATCGCCATGCATGTCGCGGCCTCGAAGCCACAAGCGGTGTCCAAGGAGGGCCTGGAGCCGGCGGTTATCGAACGCGAGCGTAATTTCCTGGCTGAACAGGCGCGCGAATCCGGCAAGCCCGAGGACATCATTGAAAAAATGCTCGAAGGGCGGATGCGTAAGTTTTACGAAGATGTCTGCCTTTTGGAGCAGACCTTCGTCATCGACGGCGAAACCAAGGTTGAAAAGGTTTTGGAGTCGGCCGCCAAGGATGCCGGCGGACCCATTCAGGTCGCCAATTTCGGTTTATTCGTCCTCGGTGAGGGGATCGAAAAGAAGGAAGAGGATTTCGCCGCCGAGGTTGCCGCGATGTCCGGCAGCTAAGCCTCGTTTTTGAGAAAAGTATCGAAGACCTAGCGATGGTGTAGAATGGGGCTTGGTTATCAGCCCCCATCGGAGAGCGAACGGAACACCGCCATGTCGTCAAAGCCAAAATACCGGCGCATTCTCTTGAAATTGTCGGGAGAGGCGCTGATGGGCGAGCGTGAGTACGGCATTGACGCCGACACGGTGGACAGGATTTGCGGCGAAATCAAAGATGTCCACGCAAAAGGCGTGCAAATCTGCCTGGTCATCGGCGCAGGTAACATTTTCCGTGGCGTTTCGGTCGCCGCCAAGGGCATTGAGCGCACCAGCGCCGATTACATGGGCATGCTGGCCACCGTGATGAATGCATTGGCGGTGCAAAGCGTCCTGGAAAGTATGGGCGTGCCGACCCGGGTGCAATCAGCCATCCCCATGGCGACTGTATGTGAACCCTATATCCGCCGCCGCGCTGTTCGTCATATGGAGAAGAGCAGGGTCGTCATCTTTGCCGGCGGAACCGGCAACCCGTTCTTCACCACCGACACCGCCGCCGCCCTTCGCGCCGTAGAAATGAACTGCGATGCGCTTCTAAAGGGGACTCAAGTCGACGGCGTCTATGACGCGGACCCGAAAACCGAAAAAAACGCAAAACGCTATCAGAAACTCAGTTACCAGGAAGTCCTGGCCCAGAATCTCAGAGTCATGGACACATCAGCCATCGCGCTGGCGCGTGAGAACAAGGTTCCAATCTTAGTGTTTTCCATTCACAATCCCGGGGGATTCGCCGAGGTCGTCTTCGGCGGTGGCACGTTTACGATTATTAACTGACTGATTATCATCGCCGGTTTCCGAAGGGGGAATGATCGCCGTGAGCATTGATATAGACACCATTAAAAAAGATATTGCGCGGCGCATGGATGGAGCGTTAGAGGTGTTGACGGACGAGTTCATGGGTCTTCGCACCGGGCGCGCCAATGCCGGTCTTTTGGAATCCCTGGTCGTCGAAGCCTACGGCTCCAATATGCCGATCAATCAGGTCGGCAATATCAGCGTGCCCGAGCCCCGGCTTTTGACGGTCCAGGTCTGGGACAAGGGCCTGGTTCAGGCCGTCGAAAAAGCGATCCTCAATTCCGGTCTCGGCCTCAATCCGTCGTCGGATGGACAGCTGGTCAGGGTTCCCATTCCGGCACTGACCGAAGAACGCCGTGTCGAATTGGCGAAGGTCGCGCACAAATATGCTGAAGACACCCGCATCGCCGTTCGCAATGTTCGCCGCCACGCCATGGATACCTTGAAGCAGTCCGAAAAAGACAACGAAATTTCCAAAGACGAGCACCATGACCATGCCGAGCAAATTCAGGCGTTGACCGATGAACACATCAAGCGGATCGATGCGTTGCTGGAGCACAAGGAAAAGGATATCAAGCAGGTCTAGTTTCATGGAAACCGTCTCTCTTAAAAAACATAATTCTCCGCCACCGCCGCCCAATCATGTCGCCATCATCATGGACGGCAATGGGCGCTGGGCGAAAGGCCAAGGGCTGCCCCGTACCGTGGGCCATCAAAGAGGCGCCGACGCGGTTAAAAAAGCCGTTAAATCGGCTATTTCCATGGGCGTTGGCTACCTGACCCTGTTCGGATTTTCCTCGGAGAACTGGAACCGTCCGGAGAATGAGGTCAAGGACCTGATGGGGCTGCTCCGGTTTTATCTAAAAAAAGAAATCATTGAACTCAACGCAGAGGGCGTCCGTCTCAGGGTCATCGGCGACCGCAATCGCCTGGATAAGGATATTGTCGTGCTGATCGAAAACGCCGAACAGCTGACCGCCGCCAACTCTCGCCTGTCGTTGACCATTGCCCTTAGCTACGGCGGCCGGGCGGAAATTACGGCGGCGGCCCGCGCGATCGCCGAGGATATCATGGCCGGACGCCTCAAGGTCGAGGATATCGACGAGGCGGCGCTCGCGGGGCGCTTGTTTACCGCGGACATTCCAGATCCAGATCTTTTAATCCGCACCAGTGGCGAACAAAGGATCAGCAACTTCTTACTGTGGCAGATGGCGTATACCGAATTAGTGTTCATCGAAACCCTTTGGCCCGAATTTTCCGGTGAGGATTTTGAAAACGCCGTCATCGAATATCAGGGCCGTGAACGCCGATATGGCGCATCCGGCGGGTGACCCCCAACCAAGTTCTTTGGCGGCCCGAACCGTCACGGCCTCCGTTGCGGCGCCCGTGGTTCTGGGCGTTGTCTATTTGGGATCTCCATATTTCGATATTCTCGTCGCCATCATGGCGTTGATCCTGGCCTTTGAGTGGAACCGTCTTTGTGCCGGGCGGCCGGGATGGTTGGCGCTCGGCGGAATTTATATCGCCGTTCCCAGCTGGGCCTTGCTTCATTTGCGCGCCGACAGTACCGCCGGGGCGGTAATCGTGTTTTGGATGTTGGCGGTGGTCTGGTCGGCGGATACCGGTGCATACGCCTTTGGCCGTCTTATTGGTGGCGTCAAGCTGGCCCCCGTCATTAGCCCCAACAAAACCTGGGCCGGTCTGTTGGGTGGCGTAGGGGCGGCAGGCGTGACCGGCGCGTTGGCCGGCGTGATTCTTGAAGTAGAGGCTATCCCAGCCCTCGCCGGGTGGAGCGCCCTCATCGGCGCCATTTCTCAAATCGGCGACTTAGCGGAATCTTGGGTTAAGCGGCATTTTGGGGTAAAAGATACAGGGGCAATCCTTCCGGGACACGGTGGCCTGTTTGACCGTGTTGATGGATTGCTGGTGGCGGTCGTTGCCGTTGCCGTCCTAGGAACTTTCGGTCAGGGCACCATTTTGACATGAATGTAATTTCCGAACCCCTCGCCCCCAAAACGGTAAGAATGCCCAGAAGCGTCACCATCCTTGGGTCGACCGGATCCGTCGGCTGCAATACGGTCGAACTGATTGAAAACAACCCCGGTGACTATGTGGTAGAGGCCCTGACGGCGAACCGCAATGTTCATCTGTTGGTCGAACAATCCCTGCGCCTGAAACCGAATACGGCGGTGGTGGCCGATCCCGATTGCTATCAGGCGCTGAAACAAGCTTTGGCTGGAACCGGGATCGAGGCCGCCGCCGGCCCCGACGCCTTGATCGAAGCCGCCGCAAGGCCGGCTGATTGGGTGATGGCCTCCATTGTCGGCGCGGCCGGGCTTAAACCGACGTTGACCGCTGTCAGGCGCGGCGCCACGATCGGATTGGCCAATAAGGAATGTCTGGTTTCCGCTGGGGACATGTTCATGAATGAGGTCGTTACCCATGGCGCCACCCTGTTGCCGGTGGATTCCGAACACAGCGCCATTTTTCAGGTCTTTGATTTTGACAATGCCGACCGGGTGCACCGGATCATCCTGACCGCGTCGGGTGGGCCGTTCAGAGAATCTTCCCTTGAACAAATGGCCAAAATGACCCCGGAACAGGCCGTCGCCCACCCCAATTGGGACATGGGCGCGAAAATTTCGGTGGATTCAGCGACGATGATGAACAAAGGCCTGGAATTGATTGAGGCCTTCCATCTTTTCCCGGTTTCCGGTGATCAGATCGAAATTCTGGTGCATCCGCAATCGGTGATCCATTCCATGGTCGATTATGTCGATGGTTCGGTCCTGGCTCAGTTGGGGACCCCTGACATGCGTACCCCGATTGCCTACGCCCTGGCCTGGCCCAAACGGATGGCAGCACACGCCCCCAGGCTGGACCTCGAGAAAATTGCGACCCTGACCTTCGAAGCCCCCGATATGGAGCGTTTTCCGGCGCTCAGGCTGGCCCGCCAAGCCTTGAATACCGGTGCCGCGGCGCCGACGGTGATGAATGCCGCCAACGAAGTCGCTGTTCGCCATTTTTTAGACAAAAATATAGGTTTTCTTGACATTGTACGGATTGTAGAGGAAACCCTTATCGCCGCGCCTGGTGGCCGTTTGGACAATCTGGACGATGTCTCCGATGCCGATACAAACGCGCGGCGAATTGCCGAGGATTTGGTTTTGAGACTTCCGAAAGACTATTAATAACCGGCGGCTTAAAACCTCCGCCCATAACCTCACCGGAAAGCTACTTTATGGACACCATTCTCGGATTTACTTGGTATTACATCATCCTGTTTTTGTTCGTGCTCACGGTCCTGGTTTATGTCCATGAGTGGGGGCATTACTGGGTTGCCAAGCGCAACAATGTTAAAGTCGAGGTGTTCTCGATCGGGTTCGGACCGGAAATTTACGGCTGGACCAATGCGGCCGGAACCCGGTGGAAAATATCGGCTATTCCCCTCGGCGGATACGTCAAGATGCTGGGCCAGTCCGATCTGCCTGAAGATGATGAAGATCAACGCCCTTTAACCGAAGAAGAAAAGGCCGTTTCTTTTCAATATAAAACCATAGCCCAACGCTCAGCCATCTTTATCGCCGGGCCATTGGCGAATTTCATTCTGGCGGTGGTTCTTTTCGCCGGGTTGATCATGATCGTCGGCACCCCTAAACATTATGCCGGAGTTGGCAATATTTTGCCGGATTCCGCCGCCGCCGAAGCCGGTTTTGAGGTTGGCGACCGCATTTTGAGCATCAATGGCGAGCCGGTGACCTGGTTTTCGGATCTGGTTCGTATCGTCAGCGACAAACCAGGCGTTCCCTTGAACATAACGCTTAAGCGCGGCGATGCGGAACTGACCCTGGCGGCGACACCGAAACGGCAACAACGGACGGATGAAAAAGGGAATACGGTCGACATTGGTTTGCTTGGCGTTCGTTATGACCCGGAACAAGCCAAGTATGAAAGACAGAACCCACTCTACGCTTTATGGCTGGGGGTAAGGCAAACCGCTGCCATGACCACGAATATCTTCGCCTACCTAGGCGAAATGATCTCCGGAAAAAGAGGTGCCGAAGACCTTGGTGGGCCCCTAAGAATTGCTAAACTTTCCGGGCAAATGGCCCAGGGCGGGCTCGATAACCTAATCTTCTTTATGGCCGCCTTATCAGTTAATTTGGGCCTTATTAACCTTTTTCCAATTCCGTTGCTTGATGGTGGTCACTTGTTGTTTCTTGCCGCCGAAGCCATTCGTGGCCGTCCCTTGGGTGAACGCACGCAAGAATACGGTTTTCGTTTTGGGTTGATTCTGGTATTGATTCTAATGGTTTTTGCAACTTGGAACGACTTGGTTCACTTGAGAGTCATTGAGTTTATTAAAGATCTGATTACCTGATTATAAGATCATGGGGGTTTCTTTGAGGCGCTTTCACCTCTTCTTCGCTGCTGGATATGTTGTGGTTCTTGGGTTGTTGCCTATTCAGGCGATGGCTCAATCAAACCATGATGTGGTAGAGCTTGCGCAAAACACCGGCGTGATCGGAGAAGTTAAGGTCACCGGAACCCAGCGCATTGAGCCCGATACGGTCAAATCCTACCTGCTTTTGAAAGCAGGCGACCCCTTTGATGCCAGCAAGGTCGATGGCTCTCTGAAAAGCCTTTTCTCCACCGGCCTTTTCGCTGACGTGACATTACGCCGGCAAGGCGACGCCCTGGTGGTGAATGTGGTGGAAAATCCAGTCATCAACCGCATTGCTTTCGAAGGAAACGATAAAGTCGAAACCGCAAATTTAGAATCCGAGGTATCGCTTCGTCCGCGGGTGATTTACACCCGTACCAAAGTCCAAAGCGACGTCAAACGTATCCTCGCCATTTATCGCAGCAGTGGTCGTTTTGCCACCACGGTGGAGCCGAAAGTCATCCAGTTGCCTCAAAACCGGATCGATTTGGTGTTTGAGATCAATGAAGGCGACCTGACGGAAATCAAAAGCATCCGTTTCGTCGGCAACCGGGAATTCAACGACAGCCGCCTGCGAGGGGTCATCCGCACCAGGAAAACCGCATGGTGGCGGTTTCTTTCTTCCGATGACAAATATGACCCGGATCGCCTGACCTATGACCGGGAATTGTTGCGCCGGTTCTATCTCTCTGGCGGCTTCGCGGATTTCCGTGTCGCTTCCGCCGTTGCCGAACTGACCCCCGACCGCAAAGACTTCTTTCTGACATTTGCCGTGGAAGAAGGAAACCGATACCAGTTCGGCAAAATCGATATCGAGGCCCGTCTGCGCGACCTTAAGAAAGAAAAAGTTGCTGAGATAGTAGAATTAAAGCCGGGAGAATGGTACGACATTGAAGCGGTCAACAACGCCATCGGTGCGTTGACCGACAGGGTCGGCGAATTGGGGTACGCCTTTGTCGACGTCAGGCCCCGAATCAACCGCAACCGTGAGAAAAAAATAATCGATGTCGTTTTTGAAATCAACGAAGGCCCGCGGGTTTTTGTTGAACGGATTGATGTCGTCGGCAATGTCCGCACCCAGGACAAGGTGATCCGCAGAGAGTTTCGGCTCCTTGAAGGGGATGCTTTTAATTCGGCAAAACTGCGCCGTTCGCAACAACGCATAAGAAATCTTGGCTTTTTCGAAACCGTCCAAGTCAAACAATTGCCCGGCAGTTCCCCGGATAAGACGGTTCTAAATGTGGCTGTGGAAGAAAAGTCGACAGGCCAATTGAGCTTCGGCGCCGGGTTTTCAACGACCAACGGAATCCTCGGCGACATCGGTATCTCCGAGAAGAATTTTCTCGGAAAGGGGCAGCAAATCTCCCTGAACCTGACCATCGCCGCGCTCAAAAGTGAAATTGATTTGTCTTTTACCGAACCCTACTTCCTTGGCCGCGAAGTTCGCGCCGGGTTTGATTTATTCCGGGTCAGTCAGGACCTGAAGGATGTTAGCTCTTTCAGTTCGGACGTTACCGGTTTCGGGTTGAGAGGCGGATACAGGATCACCGAAGATTTAAGGCAGGACTGGAGTTACACCTTTAAGTTTTCAAAGGTTTCATCCGTTTCCAGCGATGCCTCAACACTGATCCAATCCGCAGTCGGGACGACAACGACATCGCAAATCGGCCATACAATATTGTACGACAAACGCAATAGCGCGATTAACCCGACAACCGGTTATGTCGCCCGGTTATCAACCACCCTTGCGGGATTGGGCGGAAGCGTCCGCTTTATTAAGAACCAGATCAGGGCCTCCCAATATTTCCCCATTGCCGACCAGTGGGTGCTTAACATCGGCGGTAGCGCTGGATACATCGCCGGACTGGGAAAGGATATCGCCGTTCTTGACCGGTTTTTCATCGGTGGGGACAATCTCAGGGGATTTGCCAGCAGAGGCGTCGGCCCCAGGGATAGTTTAACCCAAGATGCCCTTGGCGGTGAGTGGATGTATACCGGCCTTTTGCAATTGACCTTTCCATTGGGTCTGCCAGATGAATTTGGAGTGAGAGGACGAACCTTTTCAGATTTCGGCAGCTCCGGAAAACTCACCCCCACGGCATCCTTCGTAGATGATGAAGGCTCTTTACGGATGTCGGCTGGGTTTGGCGTGACATGGCAATCGCCATTTGGCCCCGTCGGCATAGATGCCGCCGTGCCTTTAGTCAAAGAAGCATTCGACCTCACCGAAAGTGTCCGCTTTAATTTCGGAACACGGTTTTAGGAGAAACAATTGACCCACTTTTTCAAACTTTTTTTTACAGCTCTCATCACGGTTTTGTTTCTTAACCAACCCGTTCTGGCGCAACCGGCTGCCCCGGACAATAAAAAAACCAGCGAAGAAAAAATACCCGTTCCCGTTAGAATCCCCTTCGCGGTCCTGGATGTGCAGGCTATTCTCCAGGAGTCCGCCGCCGTGAAAAATATTCGCGAGCAGATCACTAAATATGGCACCGAATTCGAGAAGGAAATTGAAAAGGAACGGGGAAATCTACGAGATGCAAATCAGGAATTGGCCCGGCAACGGACTATTCTGGCACCGGAAGCGTTCGCCGAGAAGCGCCGCAAGTTCGAAGAAAGAGTCGTTGAGGTTCAACGCCTAGTCCAACAACGTCAACGGGAACTGGACAAGACGCGAAACATCGCGATGGAGGCCGTCAACCAAGCCTACATCGAAGTCGTTGGAAGGGTGGCCAACGAAAAAAATCTTGCCATCATTATGAGGAAAAGCCAGACCGCCTATTCGGTAGGCACTTTGGACCTTACGAAAGAGATTTTGGATCAATTGAACAAGAAATTGCCTACTGTAAAGGTCACCAAGCCTGGGAAATAAGGAATGGCCGATCCTCGTTTTTTTTCCTTGGCCGGGCCTTTCAGCCTAAAGGATTTAGCCGATATTTCCGGAGCAAGGATCGGAGAGGGCGCCAATTCTGAGGCCCAATTCTCAGATGTTCTACCGCTTCAGAACGCCGGGCCCGAACACCTGAGTTTTCTTGACAACAAACTCTACCTCAAAAGCATTTCTAAAAGCCGCGCCGGGGCTTGCCTGATGCATGTCGATCATGCCGCAAGCGCGCCGAAGACAATGGCGTTGTTGCTATGCGAAGAACCGTACCGCGCCTATGCAAAAGTCGCCGCCGCCTTCCATCCGCGGTTGGTCTTTGAGGCCCATATTTCAGCCTCGGCCATCATTGATGATACTGCTATAATCGGTAAAGGCTGTCTTGTGTCCCCCGGCGCCGTAATCGGCGCGAAAGCCGAGATCGGTAAAAACTGTTGCATCGGCGCCAACACGGTCATCGGCAAGGGGGTCATTCTCGGTGATGATTGCGATATTGGGCCTAACGCCAGTTTGACCTATTGCATTATCGGCAACCGCGTCAATATTCATGCCGGTACCCGGATCGGACAAGAGGGGTACGGCTATGCCCCTGGCAAGGACGGCCACATTAAAATTCCACAATTGGGACGGGTTCTGATCGAAGACGATGTCGACATCGGCGCCAACGCCACCCTCGACCGCGGTAGCGGCCCGGATACGGTTATCGGGGCCGGAACAAAAATTGATAATCTTGTTCATATCGCCCATAACGCTCGTCTCGGAAAAAATTGCTTACTGGCTTCACAGGTGGGCGTTTCCGGCAGCACCGAGTTAGGCAACTTCGTGATGGTCGGGGGAAAGGCCGGTTTTGCCGGCCATTTAAAGATCGGCGACGGCGCGCGTATTGCCGCAAAAAGCGGCGTCACGGCGGATGTCCAGGCCGGCGCCACCGTCGGTGGGTTTCCCGCCCGCCCGATCAAGGAATGGCTCCGCGGGATAGCGGTGCTCAGACGCATAGCGAAAAAGAAAGTCGAATAAGCCATGGACGATAGCCTCTCCACCGACGTCATCAAATCCCTTGATACCGAAGCGATCAAGGACATGATCCCGCATCGTCACCCGTTTTTGTTGATTGATGAGGTCACCAACCTGATCCCCGACGTGGAAGCGACGGGCTTCAAGAACGTGACCGGGGATGAGCCCTATTTCGCAGGCCATTTTCCCGGCCATCCGATTATGCCGGGCGTTTTGATCGTCGAAGCAATGGCCCAAACTTCGGCGGTGTTGGTGGTCGGGACGATGGGCAAACAGCCCGGAAGTGTGGTATATTTCATGTCCGTGGACCAGGCCCGCTTCCGCAAGCCGGTCTTTCCAGGCGACCAACTGTATATGCATGTGAAAAAGCTACGCCAACGCGGTAAGGTATGGAAATTTCATGGCGAGGCGCGGGTCGGTGATGACATTGTCGCCGAAGCAATTTTCACTGCTATGATTGTGGATCCAAAATGAGTGAAATTCATCCAACAGCGATCATCGCCGACGGCGCCAAGATCGGTGACAATGTGTCGATTGGGCCATATTCCATGGTAGGCGCTGATGTCGAAATAGAAGATGGCGTCGAACTTGTTTCCCATGTCGTCGTCGCCGGCCATACCAGTATCGGCGCCAACACCAGGATTTTCCCGTTCGCGTCTATCGGCCATCAGCCCCAGGATCTTAAATACGGCGGCGAAGCATCCCGCTTAACCATCGGCTGCAACAACGTCATCCGTGAATACGTAACCATGAACCCAGGCACCGAAGGCGGTGGCATGGAAACCCGCATCGGGAACAACTGCCTGTTCATGGTTGCCGCCCATGTCGCCCATGACTGTCGGATTGCCGATAACGTCATCCTGGTCAACAGCGCCACCCTGGCCGGTCACGTTTCGGTTGAAGAATGGGCGATCATCGGTGGCCTGTCCGCCGTTCATCAGTTCGTCAGGATCGGCAAGCACGCCATGATCGGGGGCAAAACCGGCGTTGCCGAAGATGTTATTCCCTACGGCTCGGTGATCGGAAACCGGGCACGCCTGTCGGGGCTGAATATCGTCGGGCTTAAGCGCCGCAATTTCTCTCGAGAAGATATCCAAAACCTGCGCAAGGCCTACCGGCTCATTTTTGCCGAGGAGGGCACCTTCGCCGAACGGATTCAGGACGTCGCCGGGTTATTCCCCAACAACGAACCGGTCCAGGACATCATCAACTTCATCAATGCCGATTCGTCTCGCGCCATCTGCCAGCCAAAATTGAAAGATGCCGCCTAAACTCGGAATCCTTGCCGGAGGCGGGCCGCTTCCTGATCTGCTTGTCCGGGCTTGCAGGGAATCCGGTCGGGATTTTTTTGTGATCGCCTTCCAGGATCATGCGGAAAAGGAAAACTTCGCCGACGTTGCCCATGCCTGGGTGCGATTGGGCGCCGCCGGCCAATCGATCAAGCACCTGAGAGACGCAGGGTGTAAGGAATTGGTCATGGCCGGGACGATTAAAAGGCCTTCCCTTGCCTCACTCAGGCCCGACACGTGGGCGCTCAAGTTTTTCGCCAAATCGGCGGCACAGACGCTCGGCGACGATGGTCTGTTGAAGGCATTGATCAACGCCCTTGAGCACACCGAGGGATTTCGCGTCATCGGTGCTGACGACCTGTTGCCTGATCTTCTCGCCACCAAAGGCGCCTACGGCAACATCAAACCAGACTTGCAGGCCGAGGAAGATATCAAATACGGCATCCGGGCGGCCTTGGATATAGGTCGCCAAGACATCGGCCAAGGTGCGGTTGCCCAAATGGGACAGGTCCTTGCCGTCGAAGATTCCAAGGGTACCGACGCCCTCCTCAAGCAGGCCCAAAAAGTGCGCATGAGCGGCCCCGGAGGCGTTTTGGTCAAGGTCAAGAAACCCGGCCAGGAACACCGCACCGATTTACCGACCATTGGGGTCGTCACCATCGAAGGCGCCGCCGCCGCAGGCTTGCGCGGGATTGCGGTGGAAACCGGCGGCGCCCTGGTCGTTGACCGCGACGCCGTGATCAAGGCTGCCGACGCGGCTGGAATTTTCGTGATCGGCATCGATATTGATGCCGAGGCCCGCAGCGATCACGCTGACGGCAGCCTACTAAGCGCAGAGCTATCCAACCCCCTGGTATTCCTCATCGCCGGTGAGCCGTCCGGTGATTTCCTGGGGGCGCAATTGATGCTGGCCCTGAAAAAGAAAACCAAGGGCCGTATTTCCTTCGCCGGCATCGGCGGCGCCCGAATGGAAGAGCAGGGGATCAAAAGCCTTTTTCCCATGGCCGAGTTGTCGGTGATGGGCATTGCCGAAATCCTGCCCCGGCTTGCCGGACTTCTCAGTCGCATGTCCGAAACCGTCAACGCCGTCGAGCGGCTTCAGCCTTCGTGCCTGGTCACCATCGATTCCCCGGACTTCAATTTTCGCGTTGCCAAGCGGCTAAAGGGAAAAGGTATTCCCCTCATTCATTATGTCGCTCCCTCGGTCTGGGCCTGGCGGCCCGGTCGGGCTAAAAAGATCGCCGGATTCCTGGATCACCTGCTGGCCCTGCTGCCGTTTGAGCCACCCTTTTTCGAGAACGAGGGATTGGCAACCACCTTCGTCGGCCATCCGGTTCTCGATGGAGAGGCCGGCAAGGGCGATGGTCCGGGGTTCCGCGATCGCCATGGAATATCCGCCACTGATATGTTGATCACCATTCTTCCCGGTAGCCGCATGAGCGAGATCACGCGGCTGCAACCGATCTTCGGCGAAACCCTGTTTTTGCTGAAAAAGAAATTCCCCCAATTGCGCGCCGTCGTGCCGACCATGAACGCCGTCGCCGGTCCGGTTCGCCGCCTGGCGGCTGAATGGCCGGTTCCGGTGTTGGTGGTTGAGGGCGATCAGAAAAAGTTCGATGCCTTCGCCGCTTCCGACGCGGCGCTGGCGGCGTCCGGCACCGTCGCCCTTGAACTGGCCGTGGCCCGGACCCCGGCGATCATCGCCTATAAAACCAATATCCTGACTGCCTTGATTGCGCGATGGCTGGTCAAGGCCCGTTTCGCCAATCTGATCAACCTGATCCTGGAACGCGAAGCGATCCCCGAATTCCTCCAGGGTGCGTGCCGATCCGAATTTCTGGCAGCCGCGATGGAAGACCTGCTGGCCGACACGGAGCGCCGGGACAAGCAGATCGCCGCTTACAATGAAGCCCTGAAAAAACTTACCCCCAAGGGGGCCTCCCCCGCGGCCCAGGCCGCCGGCGTCGTCCTCGACGTCATCAGGCCGGAATAATCACTTGCGCTTGTGCAGCGGGGTGTACTTCCTCTCCGGCTCGCCCATGAACAATTGGCGCGGACGCCCGATTCTTTGCGATGGGTCTTCGATCATTTCATTCCACTGGGCGACCCAGCCGACGGTTCTGGCGACCGCGAACAACACCGTGAACAAACTAGTCGGTATCCCCATCGCCTTGAAAATGATGCCGGAATAAAAATCGACGTTGGGATATAATTTTTTGCTGACGAAGTATTCGTCCTCTAGCGCGATACGTTCCAGTTCAACGGCGATATCGAGAAGCGGCTCATCCTCGATGCCCAATTCGTCCAGCACCTCATGGCAGGTCTTCTCAAGCACCTTGGCGCGGGGGTCGAAGTTCTTATAGACCCGGTGGCCGAACCCCATCAGCCGGAACGAGTCATTCTTATCTTTGGCGCGGGCGATGAAGTCGGGAATGTTCTTCTTGTCGCCGATTTCGGTCAGCATGTTGAGAACCGCCTCGTTGGCGCCGCCGTGCGCCGGCCCCCACAATGAGGCAATCCCGGCGGCAATACAGGCGAAAGGATTGGCGCCGCTGGACCCGGCCAGGCGGACGGTCGATGTCGATGCGTTCTGTTCATGGTCGGCATGGAGAATGAGGATACGGTCCAGGGCCTTGGACAGCACCGGATTGACCCTGTACTCCTCGCACGGATTCCCGAACATCATGTAGAGCAAGTTTTCGGAGAATTTCAGATCGTTCCTGGGATACATGAACGGCTGGCCGATGGTGTACTTATAGGCCATGGCGGCGATCGTCGGCATCTTGGCGACCAATCGGTAAGACGCGATCATCCGGTGCTTGGGATCGGTGATATCGGTGCTGTCGTGATAAAAGGCAGACAACGCCCCGACGACACCGCACATCACCGCCATGGGATGGGAATCACGTCGAAACCCGCGGAAAAAATAGATCAACTGCTCATGCAGCATGGTGTGATAGGTGATGCCGTATTCAAATTTCTTCTTCTGCTGCGGCGACGGCAAATCACCGTACAGCAACAGATAGCAGACTTCGGTGAAATCGGATTGTTCGGCCAGGACATCAATGGGATAGCCGCGATAAAGCAGGATTCCCCGTTCACCGTCGATGAAGGTGATTTTAGATTCACAACTGCCGGTCGATGTATAACCCGGATCAAAGGTGAAACAGCCCGTTTCCGCGTACAGTTTTCTGACGTCGATGACGTCGGGACCCATGGTGCCGCTTATAACCGGCAAATGGTATTGTTTGCCCGACCGGTTATCGGTCAGGGTAAAGGCTTCGGCGGGGTCGTTTTTTCCTGTCTTGGCGTTCATGCTTGGCGTTTCCTTTTCCTGGGCGATGGCCGAACGGTTAGAACCCTTGGTCCCCCGCTAAATCCACCTGATCGTTTGCTTGAAAAGACTATAGCGTATTTATCCATCCTTTAGAACGTCATCGATACGGCCTAGGACCTCGGCGCGGCCCAAAATCTCAATAACCTCGAAAATACTTGGAGAAACCGTCCGTCCGGTGAGCGCCGCGCGCAAGGGCTGGGCCGCCTTACCAAGTTTAAGTTCGGCGGTTTCCGCGTAAGTGCGAACGGCGGTTTCCAACGCCTCGTGGCTCCAGGTCGCCACATCGGCCAATCGGCCGCGCAACGAGGTAAGGTGCGCGCGCCCGTCTCCTTCAACCATCTCGGCGGCCTTTTCATTCAGGCTCAAGGGCCGCGTCATGGCGTAAATTTCAGCGCTTTCGGCAAGCTCAAGCAGGGTCTTAGCCCTTTCCTTGAGGCCCGCCATGCCCTTGGCCAAGCGACTTTCCGTATCTTCGGCAAGGCCACCGTCCAGGGATCGCGCCAGCAGCGGCATCACCAGGTCGACCAGCCTGGCGTCCTCGGCCTCGCGGATATAGTGGCCGTTGAGGCTGGTCAGCTTGTCGACATCGAATTTGGCGGGGCTTTTGCCGACGGATTCCAGAGCGAACCATTCGATAGCTTGATCGCGGCGGATGATTTCATCGTCGCCGTGGCTCCAGCCCAGGCGAAGCAGATAATTGCAGACCGCTTCGGGCAGGAAGCCCTGATCCCGGTAGGCATCGACGCCAAGGGCGCCATGGCGTTTCGACATTTTAGCGCCATCGGCGCCGTGAATCAGGGGAATATGCGCAAACTGGGGGACCTCCCAGCCGAGGCCGTGATAAATCTGGATTTGCCGAAAGGCGTTGGTCAGGTGGTCGTCGCCACGAATAACGTGACTGACGCCCATGTCATGATCATCGACGACGACGGCCAGCATGTACGTCGGCGAGCCGTCGGCGCGCAGCAGGATCATGTCGTCTAATTCGCCGTTATTGACCTTGACCTCTCCCTGAACCATGTCCGGGATGACGGTTTCGCCGTTGTGGGGCGCGCGGAGGCGGATAACCGGATCGACGCCTGGGGGTGCGTCGGCGGGGTCACGGTCCCGCCAGCGGCCGTCATACATCGTCTTGCGGCCCTCGGCGCGGGCGCTGTCGCGCATTTCCTGAAGTTCTTCGGGCGAGCAGTAACATTTGTAGGCGTTGCCTTCGTCCAGCAATTGCCGGGCGATTTCGGCGTGACGTCCGGCCATGGTGAATTGCGAAACCGCGTCGCCGTCCCAATCCAGGCCCAGCCACTTGAGCCCGTCAAGGATGGCGGCAACGGCGTCCTCGGTCGAGCGCTTGCGGTCGGTATCTTCGATCCGCAACAAAAACCGCCCACCGGATCCGTATTCGGCATGGTGCTTTGCGAACAGCCAGTTATACAATGCGGTGCGGGCGCCGCCGATGTGAAGATAACCGGTGGGTGAGGGCGCGAAACGGGTAACAACGGTCATGGTAAAAAATGTGGTCCTAAATGGGGAAAAGAGGCGGCGATGTGAGAGGATTAGCATATCTTCTCGGCCGTTGCAGCATCTCCCTGAAAGTTGGTTGATCCCATGACAATCAGGCGGACTCTCCTGCGAACGCTCATGCTGACTCTGGCAATCCTCACCCTATTCGGGCTGACCGCCTGCGAGATGCCGGAGCTTCCGTCGTGGGCCAAAATGCCGTCTTTCTCCTTCGGCGGCGAGGGCGCGGAGAACAGCGCCGCAGAGGACTGTGCGACCGGGACGGTCGGTAAATACCTAGCCATGGATTGGGCCGCCGCCAAACACACCAATATCTACAACCGCAAAACCAAACTCGTTCCTTCCACCGTGGTGTTGACGGCCAACTCCGCCAATATAATCCGCCTTTATAACGGCAGTAAAGGAACGTGGAGCTTTCGCGCCGATGAATTTTTCCGTTCGGTTGTCGTTGTCAGCGTCCTGTACGGCAATAAACTTGTATCGGCGCCCTGCCTGGAGGGGATCAAGATCGGTTCATTGAAATGGGCGGAACTCAGTCTGGTGCCGCTACGCCAGGGGGAATATCCCTTCGGTGGCGACGAGGCGACCTTCGGGCTGCCGTTCTCATCGCCGCCTGAGACCGGAAAATTTATCGTCCGGTGATGGTGTATTCCTTCCCCGGAGCATGGTCCCCTTTAAGGGCATTCACCGATGAGCGCGAGCGCTGGGTTCTGTGGTTGCCGGTGCTTTTCGGCATTGGCATATCCATCTACTTCGGCCTCCCGGTTGAGCCGCCCTTGTGGTTGGGAGCATTGGCGGTGGCGGTGACGGCCCTGGCCGGGTTCGCCGTCAACCGCTTCAAGCTCAATCGCGACGGCGGGCCAATCGCCATGCTGACCCTCGTGGCGGTGATCGCCGCCGGCTTCGGGGTCGCCCAATGGCGCACCGCCGCCGTCAACGCCCCCATGCTTATTGACCGGATCGGCCCGACCGACGTCACCGGGCGGGCGACAAAAGTCGAAACCTTCCCCAACCGCAGCCGGGTGACGCTGGACCGGGTACGCATTGCCGGGCTTCGGCCCGACCGGGTGCCGGAAAAAGTTCGGCTCAGTCTCAGGGGCGAGCAACCCGATATCACCGCCGGGTCCTGGCTCCGGGTCCGGGCAATGATTTCGCCACCGCCGCCACCCTCGGCTCCCGGCGCCTTCGACTTTCAACGCCAATCTTTTTTCCGTCAACTGGGCGGCGTCGGATTCAGTATCGGGCGGGCGGATATTCTCAGCCCTGCCGATGATCAAGGCTTCGACGCCATCATTAGCGGCCCGGCGCGTTTACGCCAAACCATCACCACCAGAATCCAGACCGTCCTTGAAGGCGCAACCGGGGCCGTCGCGGCCGCGTTGATGACCGGTGAGCGAAGCGCCATCCCGGAAAAGGTGATGCAGGCCATCCGCGATTCCGGGATCGCCCATTTGTTGGCGATTTCCGGTCTGCACATCGGTTTAGTGGCGGGGATTATTTTTATCGGCGCGCGCGGCCTGATGGCGTTGATCCCGTCGCTGGCGTTGCGGTTCCCGATCAAAAAATGGGCGGCGCTGGCGGCGATTGCCGGGGCCTTCGCCTATGCCCTGATTTCCGGCGCCACGGTGCCGACCCAGCGCGCCTTCCTGATGGTCGGGATGGTTTTTGTCGCGGTATTGCTGGACCGGCGCGGGCTGTCGATCAGGCTGGTGGCGTGGGCGGCGCTGGCGATCTTGGTGGTTTCGCCCGAAAGCCTTCTCGGCCCCAGTTTTCAGATGTCGTTCGCCGCCGTCACTGCACTGATCGCCACCTATGAGGCGTTGAGCGAACGCCGCCGTTATCAAGACTATGATCACTCCCGCCTGCCGCCGTGGGCCAGGAAGGCGATGTATTATCTCGCCGGGGTCGCCTTGACGACGCTGATCGCGGGCGCCGCGACGGCGCCGTTCGCTATATTCCATTTCAACCGTTTCACCGATTATGGTCTGGCCGCCAATCTGGTCGCCGTCCCGGTAACGGCGCTATGGGTGATGCCGTGGGCGGTGGTCGCGTTTCTGCTGATGCCGTTCGGCGTTGAGGCGCTCGCCCTGACACCGATGGGGTGGGGGGTCGACGTTATCATCGGCGTCGCCGATACGGTGGCGGGATGGAGCGGCGCGGTGACGCTGCTGCCGGCGATGCCGACGGCGGCGCTGGCGGCGGTTGCCGGCGGCGGCTTATGGATGGCCCTGTGGCGACGGCGATGGCGCTATTGGGGATTGGCCGGAATCGCCGCTGGGGTGCTCCTGGCAATATCGGCTAGTCCGCCGGACGTTCTCGTTGACGGCCAGGGACGTCTGCTGGCGGTGCGTGCCGAGGATGGTTCCGTCGCCGTTTCCAGCCTGCGCCGCGCCCGCTTCGACCGCAATGTCTGGCTGCGCCGTTTCGGCCTTGAAGAAGCCGGCGCGATTTGGCCGAAGACCGGGACCAGCCCCGATCAACGCCTGTCGTGTGATTTGGAAGGATGTCTGTATCGGCAAAGCGGCCGGGTTGTCGCCCTGGCTTTCGCCGAGGCGGCCCTGGCCGAAGATTGCTGGCTCGCCGACGTGGTCATTTCGGTGGTGCCGGTGCGCCGCGCCTGTCCGGCCGAGGCAGGCGTCATCGATCGTTTTGATTTATGGCGCGACGGCGGCGCCGCGATTTGGCTTGGCGAAAAAACCATCCGCATCGAAACCGTCAACGGCGCGCGCGGCAAGCGGCCTTGGGTTCCGGTACGTGGTAAAAAGCGGGAGACGCAGCCTAAAATTCCTCAGCCGAAAACCTGATTAGTATTTCCGGAACAGGCCGACGAGGCAGCCCTGCACCTTGACCTGATCGGGTCCGAAAATACGGGTTTCATAGGCGGTGTTGGCGGGTTCCAGAGCGATGGAGGCGCCCTTGCGGCGCAACCGTTTCAAGGTCACTTCGGTGTCTTCGATCAGGGCGACGACGATGGAACCGTTTTCGGCGGTATCGGAACGCCGGATAATGACGGTGTCGCCGTCATGGATACCGGCGTCGATCATCGAATCACCATCGATTTCCAGCGCGTAGTGGTCGCCCTTACCAATCATGTTGGCGGGGATGCCGACGGAGTTGGAATGATCGCGAAGCGCCTCGATCGGGGTGCCGGCGGCGATCCGCCCGTAGAGCGGTAGCTGCACCGATTCCGATTCCGATCCCACCGCCGACGCGCCGGCCAGCTTGAAATCACCTTTGATGACATTGGCGGCGAATCGTTTTCCTGAAGTCTTTGGTCCGGCCTTGGTGATCGGCCCATCCATGTTGTCGGGCAGCCGCAGCACTTCGATGGCCCTGGCCCGGTGGGCGAGGCGGCGGATGAAACCGCGTTCCTCAAGCCCGGTGATCAGACGGTGAATGCCGGATTTAGATTTCAGCCCAAGCGCGTCCTTCATCTCATCAAACGAGGGAGAAACACCTTTCTTTCGAAGCTCCTTATCCAGATACACCAAAAGCTCGTACTGTTTCCGGGTCAACATGGGCACCACCTTTAATCTGCGTAGCGGGTAATCGGAGGCCGGGGAAAGTCGAGAGAGGGGAATGTTCCCCCTATTAGTAGGCCGTCCGTTTTCCACCACAAAATCTAGAACAAATAGCAAACGTTCACTTATGTTCTAGTTTAGTTCACCCTTTGCGTCAAGAGGAAAATGCGGCCCATGACCCCTATTTTTAAAAAAGAGGTGTAAATACGGACTCTCAACAACTATGGGTTAACCAGTCCCAACTAGACGCCCATGGGCAACAGGGGCAACAGGGGCAATATCGCGGGTATGGATAAACTCTCCTCCATTATTAAAAAGCCGATTTCGCCCCAGTCGCCGGCCCACAAGCACCTGTTCATGGCCGACCTGGAATGGCTGGTCTATCCGATGCGGTAATTGGGGGACAGTATACTTATTTTTATAAAAAACATAATCAAATTAGTAAGTTAAAGTTAAAATAA
>JAQBYB010000025.1 GCA_027624235.1 Pseudomonadota bacterium
CACAAGGACGCGTTCGAGAAGCGCTACGGGGTCCGCCTCGGTTTCATGAGCTTCTTCGTCAAGGCGGCGGTCGACGCCCTGCGCACGATCCCGCAGCTCAACGCCGAGATCCGCGAGCAGTCGATCGTGTACAAGAACTACTACGACATCGGTGTCGCTGTCTCGACGCCCAAGGGCCTGGTCGTTCCGGTGCTGCGGCACGTGGAGCGGATGAGCTTCGCCCAGGTCGAGGCCGCGATCGGCGAGTTCGGCCAGCGCGCGGCGGTGAACAAGATCGCCCCGGAGGAGCTCCAGGGCGGCACGTTCACGATCTCGAACGGCGGCGTCTTCGGCTCCCTGCTGTCGACCCCGATCGTGAACCCGCCCCAGAGCGGCGTGCTCGGCATGCACACGATCCAGGAGCGCCCGGTGGCGGTCAAGGGGCAGGTCGTCATCCGCCCGATGATGTACCTGGCGCTGACCTACGACCACCGCATCGTCGATGGGCGCGAGGCGGTGTCCTTCCTGGTGCGCATGAAGGAATGCCTGGAAAGCCCCGAACGCATCCTGATTAACGTTTAGTGGATAAAAAAAGGAGCCCCGGCATGAGCGACGCACACGACCTGATCGTTATCGGCGGTGGCCCCGGCGGCTATGTCGCCGCCATCCGGGCGGCGCAACTGGGGCTGAACACCGCCATCGTCGAAAAACGCGGCTCCTTGGGCGGCACCTGTCTCAATGTCGGCTGCATTCCTTCGAAGGCGTTGCTGCAATCGTCCCACCACTACGATGTGGCGGCCACCGAATTCGAACATCACGGGATCAAAGCGAAAATCAGTCTTGACCTGAAGACGATGATGAGGCGCAAGGACAAGGTGGTGTCCGATCTGACCCAGGGCGTCGAATTCCTGATGAAGAAGAACAAGATCGACTATGTCATCGGCGAAGCCAGCATCATGGCCGCCGGCGAAGTCACGGTTACGCCAGAGAAGAAAGGCGCAAAAAAACAGACACTGAAGACCGCAACCATCCTCATCGCCACCGGCTCCGACGTCGCGCCGCTGCCCGGCCTCAGCATCGATGAGAAACAGATCGTCAGCTCCACCGGCGCGCTCGCCCTCACATCCGTGCCGAAGACGCTGTGTGTGGTCGGCGCCGGGGTCATCGGCCTGGAACTGGGCTCGGTGTGGCGCCGGCTCGGCGCGAAAGTGACGGTGGTCGAATTCCTCGATCATATCCTGCCCGGCATGGATACCGAAGTCTCGAAACAGATGAAACGGACCCTCGGTAAACAGGGCATGGACTTCAAGCTGGGGATGAAAGTGACCGGGGCGAAAACCGCAAAGTCCGGCGTGACGCTGACCGCTGAAACAGTTGCGGGCGGGAAGAAGGAAACCATCAAGGCCGACGTCGTCCTGGTCGCCATCGGCCGCATCCCCTTCACCGGCGGCCTGGGGCTGGACAAGGTCGGCGTCGAGATCGACTCGCGCGGCTTCATCAAGGTCGATGAGGATTTTCAAACCAATGTCGAGGGCATCTTCGCCATCGGCGACGTCATCGGCGGCGCCATGCTCGCCCACAAGGCCGAGGACGAAGGCGTCGTCTGCGCCGAGATCATGGCCGGGCAATCTGGCCATATCAATTACGACACCATTCCCGGCATCGTCTACACTTGGCCCGAGGTCGCCAGTGTCGGCAAGACCGAGGAACAACTGAAAGCCGCCGGCATCGACTACAACGTCGGCAAATTCCCGTTCACCGCCAATTCGCGGGCCCGGTGCAACGCCGATACCGACGGCTTCGTCAAAATTCTCGCCGACAAAACCACCGACGCGGTGCTCGGCTGCCACATCGTCGGCCCGGAAGCCGGCGACCTCATTCAAGAAGTCGTCGTCGCCATGGAGCTATCAGCCAGCGCCGAAGACATCGCGCGTATTTGTCACGGCCATCCGGGGCTGTCGGAAGCGGTCAAGGAAGCCGCGCTGGCCACCGCCGGGCGCGCCATTCATATGTAATCAGCGACGGGCTTAACGCCGACGCGGTGGCGAAGGGCCACGACGGTCCGGTCGACCGCCCATCCCTGGGGGGCCTCCGCCTGGTGGACCACCCTGTTGACCGCCCTGTTGGCCACCGCCGCCTTCGCAGCGGGGCCGGGTGGACGCCACTTCACCCGCATAACAGCCCATCACCTAAGGCGGTGTCGATGTGGTGTGATAGTGATAACCACGGCCCGCATCGTCATGCCCGTTGCAGCGGTCCAGGGTTTTCCCGCCCAGGCCGTAAATGCCGTAGCCGTCCGGCGACCAGCCGATCAGACCGGCATGGCCGTCGGCCGCGGTCTTTTCGCCCATGCAGGCGGAATACTGGTGATAGTGATAAGTCCCCCGTTGGTCGGGGTGGCCCTGGCATTGATCGAACACCTCGGACTTAACCGCATCGCCGCCGAGATGCGTTTCCATACTGAAAAAAGGCGTGCCGGAGATGGAAATGGCGATCGGGCCGCGGCCGAGTTTGCCGGGACTGGGGGCCTTCCGCGGTCGCAACGGAATCGAATAGGTGCAGGTTCGGGACTGAATGGTATTGGGGGTGTCAGGCCGCCCGTCGCCGTCGGAATCCCCCATCATCGGAAAGGCGCCGGTTTTATGAGATGGCCCGGAGAAGGTAACGGAAAGGGTGCCGTCGCCGCGTTTCAAGGTGACGCCCAGATGCCCGGATTTTTGCAGCGCCGCAATCGTTTTCGGGGCCGTCGCCCCGGCCGCCATTGCATCGCCCACGCTGACGGCGAGGACAAGGGCCAGGAAAAGCAAATAATACGTCAGGCGGAACATTCATTCCTCCTACTTGGAAACTACTAAAAATCCCCATCAATGACTCTAATCAAGGCGCCGCATTTTAGATTTTGATACCCTATCATCGTCGAAACGCGCACCCAAGTTTCCCAAGGAGGGCAGGCGCATGTTTGAGGTTCTATCGGAAAGTGAGGGCCGGCGTCTATACATCAAGGCGTCCGGGCGGTTAACCGACGCCGATTACAAGGAACTGACCCCGCGCCTGGAAGCCGCCATTGAAGAGCACGGGCCGTTACGCCTTTATGTCGACATGGAGAAATTCGAAGGCTGGGAATTGCAGGCCGCCTGGGATGATTTCGCCTTCGGCATTAAACACTGGAACGACTTCGACCGGGTGGCGCTTGTCGGCGATAAAAAATGGGAGGAAGCCTCGGTCAAGGTCGTTGATAAATTCACCAAAGGCGATTTTCGCTTTTTCGATGTTTCAAATCGTAGCGCCGCCCATGACTGGATCGCCACCGGCCTTATTGTTTGAGGCCTTCCACCGCCTTGCGCTACACTGCGGCGCATGACCCCGGAGCCGCAAAAGCTGTCCCCTACACAATTGATCGCCGCCATCTGCGTCGCCGAGATTTTTTCCATGATCGGGCTCGCGACCTTTCCGGCCCTGCTGCCGACCTTCATTTCCGAATGGCGGTTGACAAACACTGATGCCGGATGGATCAACGGTATCTATTTCGCGGGATACCTGACCGCGGTGCCGGTGCTTGTCAGCCTCACCGACCGGGTCCCGCCGCGCAGGATTTTCTACCTGAGCCTGCTTCTCTCCGCCGTTTCCTCCGCCGGATTTGCGTTTCTGGCCAATGGCTTTTGGACGGCCGTTGTGTTTCGCACCCTTAGTGGGGTCGCGCTGGCCGGATCCTACATGCCTGGCCTGAAACTGCTCAGCGACCACCTCAAGGCCGCCACCGGCGACAGCGACCAGAGCCGCGCCGTCGCCTTTTACACTTCCAGTTTCGGAATCGGCACGGCGGCGTCCTACTACCTGTCGGGTGTGGTGGCGACGGAATGGAACTGGCACTGGGCGTTCGGATTAGCCGCATTAACGCCGTTCGTGACTATCGTTATTTCCGCCATCGCCCTGCCCGGCAAAGATCCCGTCCACACGGGAGCGCCCGACACCCACCTTCTGGATTTCCGCCCGGTGCTGCGTTGCCGCGCCGCCATGGGCTATGTGCTGGCCTATACCGCTCATAATTTTGAGCTGTTCGCATTCCGGTCATGGATCGTCACCTATCTGGTATTCGCCGCCGCCACCGGGCCGGGCACCACCACCACCTGGAGCGCCACCGCCATCGCCGCCTTCATCAACCTTCTCGGCATGCCGTCCAGCGTTTTAGGCAATGAGCTATCACGCCGCATCGGCCGCCATCGCACCATCACCATCATCATGCTGACGTCCGCCGTGATGGCCTGTGTTCTGGGGTTTTCAGCCGATTGGCCGTTCTGGGCGGTGGTGACGCTGGCGATGATTTACGGCATTACGGTAACCGGCGACTCGGCGTCGATCACCGCCGGCGTCGTCGCGGCGGCGCCGGAAGGCTACCGCGGCGCCACCATGGCCGTGCATTCCTGCATCGGCTTCATGGGCGCGTTCGCCGGACCACTGATGTTCGGCATTGCCCTCGACCTGACCAGCCCGTCCGGCATCGGCGGCGAGACCGTCGCCTCCTGGGGCTGGGCCTTCGCTTTTTCCGGCCTCATCGTCGCCCTCGGCCCGCTGGCGCTGGCGCTGCTGCGCGAGAAAGAAGCCTAGAGCAAATCCCGAGCAAACGGACTCATTTGCGACGACGAATTTGCGTTAAATAAAGCAAATCCCGAGCAAATGGACTCATTTGCGACGACGAATTTGCGGCTAAAACAAAAGCCTATATCTTTCCGCCGGCAACCAAAGTCAGAGCTTCCCTAATGGCATCAGGCGAACCCATGATGTTCATGAAGCTGTTATCCCCCATCATCGACAGATCGGCAAAGTTAATGGCGATACGGAAGCGGGCCGATTGCGAATAGACGACACCCTTGCTGACCAGCATTTCATAGGGCAAGTGCGGGGTTGAGCGGATCGGCTTGAAGTCGATCTCGCCCATCACAAAGGTATCGTCCTGATACTCGTTCTTTTTCGGGCCGGCCGTCATGGAAACGCCGAAAACAGTTTCCTCCTTGCCGGGAATGTCGATGCGGTAGACCTTGGTGATGCCCATGACGCCCGCGGCCAGGTTCTTTTCAACCATATCCAGCGCCTCTTTATGGCTATCGTGTCTGGCCATCATGAATTGATCGTCGAAGTATTCCATGCCGAACATGTAATGGTATTCGCGCAAGTCCTCATCGTTCATGGCCTTGTTGTCGTCCGGGCCGTATTCCTTGCCCTTACCGAGCGCCTTGGCCAGCCGTCCAGTGGCATCGGCCAGATTGTCCTTCATCCGGTACGCCGACGCCATATAGGCGGGGTTGGTGTAGGCAACCTGAACCTCGCCATTGAGGCTGGTCACGGAAACCCGTTGCGCCGCGCCGTAGCCGCCGAAATCGGATTTGGCCACGGCTTTTTTCAGCGCATCGGTGGTTACCGCGATGATCGTCGCGGTCGGATAGGGGGAATAGGACCCGGCGATTTCAAACCCGGCCCCCTTCAGTTTGGCCGTCACATCGGCGACGACCGCCTTCATGTCTCCGGCCGCCTTCGACGCCAGCACAAACGGTTTCATCAAATGATCGCTATTGTGACTGGCCTGAATCGGACTGGTCAGACCAGCGACGGCAATCATGGACAATGCTAAAAATAATTTTTTCACTTTTCATCCCCTGGGTTTGATTTCCAGACTGAGCATAGGGACTTTTGGCCGGCGCACGGTGGTACGCCAGTGCTACAGGAACGGTTCGCTCAGATCTAACGACGCGCGCGCGGGTGGGCGCCGTCGTAAACCGTCTTCAGGCGTTCGGCATCGACCTCCGTGTAGCGCTGGGTGGTGCTGAGTGAGGCGTGACCGAGAAGTTCCTGGATGGTGCGTAAATCGCCGCCCCCGGCCAACAGGTGGGTGGCGAAGCTGTGCCGGAGCGCGTGCGGGGTCGCCGTTTCCGGCAGCCCCAACATCGCCCTGATTTCTGTCATCTGGCGCTGAATGATGCGTGCCGACAGCCGCTTGCCGCGTTTGCCCACAAACACCGGGCCATCGTCAGGCAGATCATAGGGGCAGCTCTTGATATAGTCCTCGATGGCCTGCGCCACGATCGGCAGCACCGGCACCAGGCGCTGCTTATCGCCCTTGCCGGTGACGACGATGGTGTCCCCGGTTTTATTCCCGTCGCTGACCTGCCCCCGAGTCAGGCCCATCGCCTCACCGATCCGCAAGCCGCACCCATAGAGCAGCATCAACACCGCCGTATCGCGTTTGCCGATCCATGCCTCATCGCTGAGGTCCCTGACCATATCGACGGCGACCAGGGCGTCTTCCATGGTCAGCGCCTTGGGCACCGATTTAGGGATCTTTGGCGTCTTGACGGCGCCGACGGCGGCATTTTCCAATACCCCTTGGCGTTCCGTAAACTTGAAGAAATTGCGCAACGTGGACATCGCCCGCGCCGTCGATGTCCGGGCCAGGCCTTGGGCATGGCGCGAGGCCAGATAGCCGCGGAAGTCATGCGGCGCCAACGACTCCAGATCCTGAAGCCCCGGCGGGAAGCCCAAATGGGTGGCGATAAAATCAAGAAATTTGCCGAGATCGCGTTCGTAGCCGTCCAGGGTATGCGGTGAAACCCGCCGCTCATGCGCCAACCATGACCGCCAGTCGTCGATAACGGCGACCACCGCCGGCTCGGCGGTGAACTCAAGGGCCATTAATCGGGCGGCCCCACCAGCCTGTACAGGCACAATTCAAGCGCCCGGGCCAGGAAGCCCGCCAACTCGGTGCCCTGTCCGGGACTGAAGGTATCGCTCCGCGATCCCAACGCCAGCACCCCATCCGCAATCCCGCGGCCGGCGCGCAGCCGCACCAACGCCGCCGAGCGTACCAATCCCGAGGCCGAACCGAACAGCAATTCACTGTATTCTTTTTCGTCTTCCAGGCCGCGCAGCAGGCGGACGTTCTCATCCGCGCCTAACATCCGATCAACGCCGCCTTCGGGCAGCTGAAGAATTTCCGATGCGGCGGCCTGCATGGCGCCGGTGTCGCCCACCGACGGCTCCTGGCCGATCACCACCACATCCACATCCAGCAACAAAGGCAGGTCTTCGCTGACGACGCGCAACAACTGGCCGATATCGGTCGCCGACATCAAGGCCAGTACGGAGGCATGGGTCCGGGTCTGGACCGACATGTTGGAACGGCTGGTCTCGATCACTTCTTGCGCGCAATTGCGCAGGTCGTCGATCTCACCCAGGCGGCGATCGGCCAGATAACGCTGCATATCGACGACACCGTCGCCGGTCCACCGCGACGGCGCCGACATTTCCGATAGAAGTTCCAGCCGGTCGTTGAAAAAATCGGGATGGCTGCGCAGGTAATCGGCAACGGCGGCGCCGGTAATTCCTTCCGGCCCCAAAGCCGTCTTGACAGCCGGTTTTTCAGTTTTTCCGGTCATGGTGTGCGTAAACCTCGCCAGTTTTCACGAATCGCCTATTATAAACCAGATTCGGGATATCAATCAGGAAACCCCCTCAAGACGATGAAAAAAATCGCCGCCCGCCCCGACGCCACTGAACCGGCCGTCCCCCGCTACCTGCCGGGGGACAAGATCGCCGTGCTGTTACCGCTGCCCCTGGCCGGAACCTACGATTACCGGGTCGCCGAAGCGATGACGCTGGCCGCCGGAGATTTCATCACCGTCCCCTTAGGCGCCCGCAAGGCCATCGGCGTGGTCTGGGGTAAGGCCGAAGGCGGCGTCCCGGAAGCCAAACTGAAAGATGTTATCGGTCGGCTTGATTGCCCCGCCCTACCGGACGTGTCGCGGGCCTTCGTCGATTGGACCGCGCGCTATACCTTGAGTGCGCCGGGGGCGGTTCTGAAAATGGTGATGAGCGTACCGGACGCCCTGACCCCGCCGAAGCCGGTGCTCGCCTATACGCTCAACCCGAAACCGGCGCCTTTTAAACAGACCAAGGCCCGGGAGAGGATTCTGGCGATTCTCGGCGAGGGGCCGCCCCGCCCCGCCGCCGAGTTGGCGCGCGAAGCCGGCACCGGCACCGGCGTCGTCAAAGGGCTGGTCGATGCCGGCGCCCTGATCCCGGTTAACCGGCCCGCCCGTGCCCCCGGCCCGGAACCCGATTGGCGTCTGCCGGGACCGGATTTATCAACGGATCAGAAAAAAGCCGCGCGTCTCATGCAAACGGCGGTCGGGGAAGGCGTCTTTTCCGTCACCCTGTTGGACGGCGTTCCGGGGTCAGGCAAAACCGAAGTCTATTTCCAGGCCGTCGCCAGCGCCCTGGAACAAGGCGGCCAGGTCTTGGTGCTGCTGCCCGAAATCGCGCTGGGGGCGCAATGGCTTGGGCGCTTCAAGGACCGTTTCGGGGCGGCCCCGGGGCAATGGCATTCCGACCTGACGGCGGCCCAGCGCCGCCACACCTGGCGCGCCGTTGCCGAGGGTCATACCAAGGTCGTCGTCGGCGCCCGCTCGGCGCTGTTTCTGCCGTTTGCCGATCTTCGCCTGATTGTCGTCGATGAAGAGCACGACGCGTCTTTCAAGCAGGAAGACGGGGTAATCTATAACGCCCGGGACATGGCCGTTGTCCGCGCCCAATTAGGGGCCATTCCGATCGTGCTGGCGTCGGCGACGCCGTCCCTGGAAACCGTTCTCAACGCCCAGTCCGGACGCTACCGGATCGAGCACTTGCCGGATCGCCATGCCGGGGCGGCGCTGCCCGAGATCGCCACCATCGACATGCGCGCCGAGGAAATGCCGTCGCAATGCTGGGTATCGCCGACGCTGCAAGCCGCCTTGGCGGCAACCTTCACCAATGGCGAACAGGCGATGCTGTTCCTGAACCGCCGCGGCTATGCGCCGCTGACCCTTTGCCGCACCTGCGGCCATCGCATGCAGTGCCCCAACTGTACCGCCTGGTTGGTCGAACACCGCCGTGGCGGCCGCCTGCAATGTCACCATTGCGGTTTTGGCGCACCGCCGCCGAAACAATGCCCGGAATGCGAAAAAGAAGGCAGCTTCGCCGCCTGTGGTCCCGGCGTCGAGCGCCTGGCCGAAGAAGTCGCCGTGCTATTCCCGGACGCCCGCACCGTCATTGCCGCCAGCGACACCCTGGCCGGACCGAAGGCGGCGGCGGACCTGGTCCGGCGCATCGAAGATCACGATGTTGATCTGATCATCGGCACCCAGGTCGTCGCCAAGGGCTACCACTTCCCGCTGCTGACCCTGGTCGGTGCGGTCGACGCGGACCTGGGCCTTGCCGGCGGTGACTTGCGCGCCGCGGAACGCACCCATCAGCTTCTCTATCAGGTCGCCGGGCGGGCCGGGCGGGCCGGGCGGGCGGGACGCGTGTTATTGCAAACCTACATGCCGGAACACCCGGTGATGAAGGCGTTGAAGGAAGGCAGCCGGGATGGGTTCTTAAAGGCCGAAGCCGAAAGCCGGCGGGCGGCCATGATGCCGCCGTTCGGCCGCTTGGCGGCGGTGATCGTTTCCGGCCCCGACGAGGCCGCCGTCGACGCCATCGCCCGGATGCTCGGCCGCGCCGCGCCCACGGGCGACGGCATTACCGTGCTTGGCCCGGCGCCGGCGCCGATGGCGTTGCTCAGGGGCAACCACCGCCGGCGGTTGTTGCTGAAAACAGCGAAGACCACCAATTTGCAGGCCGTCCTGCGGGAATGGCTGGCGAGGGTCCAGCCGCCCCGGAAGGTCCGCGTCCAGGCCGATGTCGATCCTTACAGCTTTCTGTAGGGCCTGGGGTGTTGCTAGGAGTCGGCCAACAAAGCCGGATGCGCGACGCCGAGCGCCCGGACGACATGGCAAAGCAGCTTGTCCGGGGCGAAGGGCTTGACCACGTATTCCTCGATGCCGGCGGCGATCGCTTCTTGCAGGCGGTATTTTTCGGTAAAACTGGAAATCATGACGATCGGAACCGCCGGATTATGCAATTCCTTGCTCCGGCGGATCATGTAGGTCAGGTCAACGCCCGTAATCATCGGCATTTCATAATCTGTCAGGATCAGATCAACGTGGTCCTTCGCCAAAATTTCCAGGGCTTCGACGCCATCCTTGGCCTCGAGAGTGCGCCGTGCGCCGAAGAGGCCGAGCGCTTCGCGGATGATTTTACGGCTAAAGCTGCTGTCGTCGACGATCAGGTAGGTCAACTTGGAAAGGTGTTGGAAATGTTTTTCAGAAGGCTTGAAATTCTTGCCGGGACCGGCTTTTGGCTTCGCCGCCGTTTCAACGTCCTGAACGGTTTCTTCCGCTGTGGTCATTGCTTGTAGTGTCATGTTTTCCCCCAATGATCTTAACTTTTCCTGGCTACCGTTTTGTTTTTCTTTTTGGCCGGGACCTTGGTTCGTAAACCGTAGCCCTTCCCACAAGAAGGATCGCATTTTCCACAAATTTGAAATGGATTACAGTGACGCCCATCACATACCTAAAGGCATAGAGATCCCGCATTTTTCCACGACTTTTCAAGACTTGTTCAGCGCCGCGAAAACCGGGGGTTTCAGGGACCCGGAAAAGGCCCCGGAGTCGTCTTGCAAGGCCCAAAGGGGTATGCTACGAAACCGACGTTTGGAACGGGGGAAACCCCTCTGCTCAGGGGGATGGTTGGCGCTGCGATACGGTGTCTTGCATCTCAACATAAATAAGACGAAAGAGGACACTTGCTGGTGTCAGCTGAGATGATAGGCGCTACCGGCCTTGCCGGCCGTTATGCAACGGCGCTTTTCGACCTTGCCGAATCCGATGGGCTATTGGACCGCGTCGCCGTCGATCTTGACCAGCTTGGCCAAATGATCGAGGCGTCCGCCGATTTGACACGCCTGATCCGCTCACCGGTGATTTCCCGCGACGACCAGGGCCGGGCCATGGCCGCCGTCCTGGACACGCCCGGCATGTGCCAGTTGACCAAGAACTTTGTCGGCACGGTCGCCGAAAACCGCCGTTTATTCGCCCTCAAGGGCATGATCGCCGCGTTTCAGGCATTGCTGGCGGCGAAGCGCGGCGAAGCCACCGCCGACGTGATCTCGGTGAAGCCATTGTCGAAGAAACAATTGGATGCCATCGGTAAAATTTTAAAAAAGGCGATCGGATCGAAAGTCACCATCGACGCCAAGGTGGATGAAAGTCTGTTGGGTGGCCTTATCGTTAAAATTGGGTCGCGTATGGTCGATAGCTCATTGCGGACGAAGCTCCAGCAAATGCGCTTCGCCATGAAAGGGATTGGATAATGGATATCAAGCCGGCGGAAATTTCTGCCATTCTTAAAAAGCAGATCGCCAATTTCGGCGGTGAGGCAGACGTCGCGGAAGTCGGCCAAGTGCTGTCCGTCGGCGACGGCATTGCCCGCGTTCATGGCCTGGATCAGGTCCAGGCCGGTGAAATGGTGGAATTTCCGGGCGGCATCAAGGGCATGGCGCTGAACCTGGAAACCGACAACGTCGGCATCGTCATCTTCGGCGAGGACAGAACCATCAAGGAAGGCGACACGGTCAAACGAACCGGCACCATTGTTGACGTGCCGGTCGGCAAGGAGCTTCTGGGCCGGGTGGTCGATGCCTTGGGCAACCCCATCGACGGCAAGGGGCCGATTTCGACTTCCAAACGCTCGCGCGTGGAGGTCAAGGCGCCGGGGATTATCGCGCGCAAGTCGGTGCATGAGCCGGTGCAGACCGGCCTCAAGGCCATCGACAGTCTTATTCCCGTCGGCCGCGGCCAGCGTGAGCTTATTATCGGCGACCGCCAGACCGGCAAGACCGCCGTCATCATCGACACCATCATCAACCAGCGCGTCGTTAACGAGACCGGCAATGAGTCTGAAAAGCTCTACTGCATCTACGTCGCCATCGGCCAAAAACGCTCGACCGTGGCGCAATTGGTGAAAACGCTGGAAGACTACGACGCGCTCAAATATTCCATCATCGTCGCCTCGACCGCGTCCGAACCGGCGCCGTTGCAGTTCCTGGCGCCGTATACGGGTTGCGCCATGGGTGAATTTTTCCGCGATAACGGCATGCACGCGGTGATCTTCTACGACGATCTTTCCAAACAGGCCGTCGCCTACCGCCAGATGTCGTTGTTGCTGCGCCGTCCGCCGGGACGCGAAGCCTATCCGGGCGACGTCTTTTACCTCCATTCACGGCTGTTGGAACGCGCCGCCAAGATGAACGACGACCTGGGCGGCGGCAGCCTGACGGCGTTGCCGGTGATCGAAACCCAGGCCGGCGACGTCTCGGCCTACATTCCCACCAACGTCATTTCCATCACCGATGGTCAGATCTTTTTGGAAACGGAGCTGTTCTTCAAAGGCATCCGCCCGGCGGTGAACGTCGGCTTGTCGGTGTCGCGCGTTGGTTCCGCAGCCCAGATCAAGGCGATGAAGCAGGTCTCCGGCTCGATCAAGCTGGAACTGGCCCAGTACCGCGAAATGGCGGCGTTCGCCCAGTTTGCATCGGATCTGGACCAATCAACCCGCCAGCTTCTGGCCCGCGGCGCGCGCCTGACGGAGCTGTTGAAACAACCGCAATACACACCGCTGCCGGTAGAAGAACAGGTGATTTCCATCTTCGCCGGTGTCCGCGGCTACACCGATGCAATCAAAATCAATCAGGTCACGGATTTTGAATCTCGGCTTCTTGATGAAATGCGGTCCAAAGGCGGCGCCATCCTGACTGCCATCCGCACTCAAAAAGAACTGAGCAAAGACACCGAGGCCAAGCTGGTCAAATTCATGGACGACTTCACCAAGACCTACGCTTAAAGAAAGCGAGCCGGAACATAGCCCATGTCCAATCTCAAAGATCTCAAGGTCAGGATCAACAGCGTCAAGTCGACGCAGAAGATCACGTCGGCCATGAAGATGGTGGCCGCGGCCAAGCTCAGGCGTGCCCAGGAAGGCGCCGAAGCGGCGCGTCCCTTCGCCAGCCGCATGGAACGCATGGTGGCCGCCGTCGGCGACAGCATCGCCGGCATCGACGGCGCGCCCCGAATGCTGGTCGGCACCGGCAAGGACGACACCCACCTGATCGTCGCCTGCACGGCGGACCGGGGATTGTGCGGCGGGTTTAACAGCTCCATCGCCCGCGAGGTCCGTAAAATGGCGCTGAACCTCAAACGCGATGGCAAAACGGTCAAGATTCTTTGCCTCGGACGCAAGGGCAAAGACAACCTCAAACGCGATTTCGCCAGTGACATCATCGACACCATCGAAGGCATCGGCAAACGCAACATCGAATACGGTGAAGCCATCGGGGTGGCGGACAGCATCACCCAATTGTTCGACGATGACGGGTTTGATGTTTGCACCATCGTCTTCAACCGCTTCCAATCGGCGATGACGCAAATCACCACGGCGCAACAACTGATCCCCTTTGCCGTGCCTGAGGCGAAAGACGAAAGCAACGGCGAGGCAGCCCCGAAAGCCGCCAGTGAGGGGCCGTCGCCGATTTTTATTTTTGAGCCCGAAGAACAGGACATCCTGTCCGAACTGCTGCCCCGCAACATCGGCGTCCAGATATTTCAGGCGCTTCTGGAAAGTGCCGCATCGGAACACGGCGCGCGCATGACATCCATGGACAACGCCACCCGTAACGCCGGTGACATGATCGACAAACTGACATTAATCTTTAACCGCACCCGTCAGGCGGCAATCACGACGGAATTGGTAGAAATCGTCTCGGGTGCGGAAGCACTCAAGTAAGTCCAACGAAAGGCGCTGAAAAGCGACAGGAGCATCAGCGATGGCTAATAAAGCAATTGGAAAAATCACCCAGGTCATGGGTGCCGTGGTCGACGTCCAGTTCGTGGGCGATCTGCCCAATATTCTGAACGCCCTTCATACCGACAACAACGGCAACCTTTTGGTGCTGGAGGTGGCGCAGCATCTGGGCGAAAACTCGGTCCGCACCATCGCCATGGACTCCACCGAGGGCCTCAAACGCGGCGGCGAGGTCAGCGATACCGGAGAGCCCATCATGGTCCCGGTCGGCCCGGAAACGCTGGGCCGCATCGTCAACGTGATCGGCGAGCCCATCGACGGACGCGGGCCCTTGACCACCAAGGCGAAGGCGCCGATCCACGCCAGCGCCCCGGCATTCGCCGATCAGGCCACCGAAACCGAAATTCTATCGACCGGCATCAAGGTCATCGACCTGGTCTGCCCCTACGCCAAGGGCGGCAAGATCGGCCTGTTCGGCGGCGCCGGTGTCGGCAAGACCGTCATCATCATGGAATTGATCAACAACATCGCCAAGGGCCACGGCGGCTATTCGGTGTTCGCCGGTGTCGGCGAGAGGACCCGCGAAGGCAACGATCTCTATCACGAAATGATCGAGTCCGGCGTTATCGACCTGGAAGGCAACAATTCCAAGGCAGCCCTGGTGTACGGCCAGATGAACGAGCCCCCGGGGGCGCGCATGCGCGTCGCGCTGACGGGCCTGACCCAAGCCGAATACTTCCGCGACCAGGAAGGCCAGGACGTTCTGTTCTTCATGGATAACATTTTCCGCTTCACCCAGGCCGGCTCCGAGGTTTCCGTGCTGTTGGGCCGGATTCCGTCGGCGGTGGGGTATCAGCCGACCCTGGCCACCGACATGGGCAACCTCCAGGAACGCATCACATCGACCAACAAGGGCTCGATCACGTCGGTGCAGGCGATTTATGTGCCCGCCGATGATTTGACCGATCCGGCGCCGGCGACGTCGTTCGCGCATCTGGACGCGACCACGGTGCTGTCGCGGCAAATCGCCGAACTCGGCATCTATCCCGCCGTCGATCCGCTCGATTCGACATCGCGCATCCTCGACCCCCGCGTCATCGGCCAGGAACACTACAACATCGCCACGGAAGTGCAGCGGGTGTTGCAGACCTATAAATCGCTGCAGGACATCATCGCCATCCTGGGCATGGATGAGCTCAGTGAAGACGACAAGCTGACGGTGGCCAGGGCGCGGAAGATTCAACGCTTCCTCAGCCAGCCGTTCTTCGTCGCCGAAGTGTTCACCGGATCGCCCGGCGTGCTGGTGTCGCTGGAAGACACCATCAAGGGCTTCAAGGGCATCGTCAACGGCGACTACGATCACCTGCCGGAAGCCGCCTTCTACATGGTCGGCACCATCGAGGAAGCCGTCGAGAAAGCCAAGAAGATTGCGGAGGCGGCCTAACCCATGTCTGAAACAACGACCACCGACCGGGTTGAGTTCGAGCTGGTGTCGCCGCAAAGACTGCTGAGGTCGGAGCCGGTGGAGATGGTCGTGGTGCCCGGCGCCGAGGGCGATTTCGGCGTGCTGCCCGGCCATTCGCTGCTGATCGCCACGGTGCGCCCCGGCGTCATCGACATCCACGAAGGCGGCCAGGTCAAGGAAAGCATTTTCGTCGCCGGCGGTTTCGCCGAGGTCTCGCCGGAGCGCTGCACGGTGCTGGCCGAAGAAGCCGTGCCTGTCGGCGACATCGACAAGGCCGCCGCCGAGACGCGTCTCGAGAACGCCAAGGCGGCATTGGCCAAGGCGGAAGCGGACCCGGATGCGACCACCGCGGCTTTGGGCCGGGAGCTCAAGGCCGCCGAGGCGATGGTCGCGGCGGTGGCGCGCTCTTAGTCGATACAATCTGACCGCAAGGAAGGCAGCCATGCACGTTTACCTGGTTCAACACGGCGCCGCCCTTCCCAAGGACGAAAACCCCGAACGACCGCTTGGCGACCAGGGCCGCGAGGACGTCAAACGGATCGCGTCATTCCTGGCCCGGTCCCGCGTTTCCGCCGCCCGGGTCATCCATAGCGGCAAACGGCGGGCGCTGGAGACGGCGTTGTTGCTGGCCGATGTCCTCGGCCCCGGCAATCTCGTCGAAGAGGCGTCTCGGGGCCTTCTCCCCAATGATTCCACCGATGAATTTTTCACCGCCATCGACGGCTGGACCGAAGACACCATCGTCGTCGGCCACCTGCCGTTCATGAGCAAATTGACGTCACGGCTGGTCACCGGCAACGAGGACGAAACCGTCGTCCACTTCAAACCCGGCTCGGTAGCGTGTCTGGAGCGCGGCGAAAACGGCGACGGCTGGACCGTGCAATGGTTCGTCGGGCCGGAGTTGCTGGGCGGCTGAAGCAAATCCCGATTATTCCCCAGGGCGGATGGAATCATCCGCGACGACGAATTTGCGTCTAAAACAAAGTTCCCCCCTACCTTCGTCCCTTTTTCTGCTTCTTCGCCCCGGATTTGTAGGCCGCCATCGGCGCGACGCCGGCTTTGTCGAGGCCGAGTTCGTGCGCCTCCAGGCGGCGGACTTCGTCCCTTAAGCGCGCCGCTTCTTCGAATTCGAGCTCGGCGGCGGCGGCCTTCATGCGTTTGGTGAGGTCGTCGAGGACGGCGCGGAGGTTGTGGCCGACCAGTTCGGCGGCGCCGGTGACCCCGGTATCGACGGTGACGTAGTCCTGCTCATAGACCGACTCCATGATGTTGGTGATGCCCTTTTTGACCGATTCCGGGGTGATGCCGTTGGCGGCGTTATAGGCTTGTTGTTTTTCGCGCCGCCGGTCGGTCTCGGAAATGGCGTATTCCAACGAGCCGGTCATTTTGTCGGCGTAGAGGATGACGCGGCCGTCGATGTTGCGCGCGGCGCGGCCGATGGTCTGCACCAGCGATGTCCTTGACCGCAAAAAGCCTTCCTTGTCGGCGTCCAGGATGGCGACCAGCGCGCATTCCGGAATATCCAGGCCCTCGCGCAGCAGGTTGATGCCGATCAACACATCGAACGCCCCCAAACGCAGATCGCGGATAATCTCGATGCGCTCCAAGGTTTCGATGTCGGAATGCATGTAGCGCACCCGCACACCCTGTTCGTGCAGGTATTCGGTCAGGTCCTCGGCCATGCGCTTGGTCAGCGTCGTGACCAGCGTGCGCATACCCTTGGCCGCGACCGCCTTAACCTCACCCAACAAATCGTCGACCTGGGTTTCGACCGGGCGGACGATGCACAACGGATCGATCAGGCCGGTCGGGCGGACCACCTGTTCGGCGAAGACGCCGCCGGTTCGTTCCAGTTCCCACGGGCCGGGCGTTGCCGACACCAGGATCGTGTCCGGGCGCATGTACTCCCATTCCTCGAACTTCAGGGGCCGGTTGTCGATGCAGCTGGGCAGCCGGAAGCCGTATTCGGCGAGCGTCGATTTTCGGTTATAGTCGCCCTTATACATGGCGCCCAGTTGGGGGATGGTGACGTGGCTTTCATCGGCGATTAACAGCGCGTTTTCCGGCAGGTATTCGAACAGCGTCGGCGGCGGGTCGCCGGGGCGGCGGCCGGTGAGGTAGCGGGAATAATTCTCGATGCCGGAACAAAAGCCGGTGCTGTCGAGCATCTCCAGATCGAAGGTGGTGCGTTCCTGCAGGCGCTGGGCTTCGAGCAGCTTGCCCTCGCCCAACAATTCCTCCAGGCGCTGTTTCAGCTCGGCCTTGATCTGCGGAATCGCCTGCATCAGGGTCGGCCGGGGCGTGACGTAATGGCTGTTGGGATAGATGGTGATCTCCTCCAGGGCGCCGATTTTTTCACCGGTCAGCGGATCGACCTCCCAGATCGATTCCAGCTCATCGCCGAATAATGACAACCGCCAGGCCCGGTCTTCCATGTGCGACGGAAAAATCTCGACGACATCGCCACGAACCCGGAACGAGCCACGGAAAAAATTGACGTCGTTGCGCTTATATTGAAGCTCGACCAAATCTTGCAGCAGCACCGAGCGTTCCTTGCGGGCGCCGGCGCGGAGCTTGACCACCATTTCGGAATAGGTCTCGACCGCGCCGATGCCGTAAATGCACGACACCGAGGCGACGATGATGACATCCGGGCGTTCCAGCAAAGACCGCGTCGCGGCGTGGCGCATGCGGTCGATCTGCTCATTGATGGAGGCGTCTTTTTCGATGAAGGTGTCGGTGCGCGGAACGTACGCCTCGGGCTGATAATAATCGTAGTAGGAGACAAAATATTCGACCGCGTTGTCGGGGAAGAATTCCCTCATCTCGCCGTACAACTGCGCCGCCAGGGTCTTGTTGGGGGCCAAAATCAGGGTCGGGCGCTGTTGATCCTGAATGACGTGGGCGACGGTAAAGGTCTTGCCCGAGCCGGTGACGCCCAACAACACCTGATCGCGCTCACCGGCCTTCAGCCCCTTGATCAGACTGGCGATGGCCTGGGGCTGATCGCCGGCGGGCTCGAAGGTCGAGACCAGCTTGAACGGCTTGCCGTCGGTGACGGCGGGGCGGCGTGAAGGGATGAAACGATCGACGTTTTGCATGGGAGAAGTTATAGGACGGAGGACACGCGCCAAGCGAGTCCTGACTTGCACCGGCATGATCGCGAGGGTACCCTTCGGGCTTGCTGAATGGCGTCATTTTTCTTCAATATCCTGTTTCCGGAGCCACAACCCATGTCCTTCGTCGCCGACCGCTTGAGCCTGATTAAACCCAGCCCGACCATCGCCGTCACCCAGAAGGCGCGCGACCTCAAGGCGGCGGGCAAGAACGTCATCGGCCTCGGCGCCGGTGAGCCCGATTTCGACACCCCCGCCCATATCATCGAGGCGGCGAAAAAGGCCATGGACGACGGGTTGACGCGCTATACGGCGGTCAACGGCATTCCCGAATTACTGGAAGCCATTTCTGCAAAGTTCAAACGCGATAATTCCCTGGATTACGCCACCAATGAAATCGCCGTCAGCTGCGGCGGCAAGCAGATCATCTTCAACTCCTTCATGGCGACCCTGAACCCCGGCGACGAGGTCATTATTCCCGCGCCCTACTGGGTATCGTACCCCGATATCGCGCTGTTGTTCGGCGGCCAGCCGGTGTTCGTCAACTGCCCGGCGGAAAACAATTTTCGGATGACGCCGGAAGACCTGGACGCCGCCATTACGCCGAAGACCAAGTGGCTAATCCTGAATTCGCCATCGAACCCGTCCGGCGCCGCCTATAGCCGGGACGATATGAAGGCGTTGACCGACGTGCTGATGCGCCACCCCCACGTATGGGTGATGACCGACGACATTTACGAGCACATCCTCTACGACGGGTTCGAGTTTACCACCGTCGCCGAAGTCGAACCGGGGCTGAAGGACCGCACCCTGACGCTGAACGGCATGTCCAAGGCCTTTTGCATGACCGGCTGGCGGGTGGGTTTTGCCGGCGGCCCGGTGGACCTGATCAAGGCGATGACCATGGTGCAGTCGCAATCGACGACGCATACCTCGTCGATCAGTCAGGCGGCGTCGGTGGCGGCCTTGAACGGACCTCAGGATTTCATCGCCGCCAACAACAAGATTTTCCAGGAACGCCGCGACCTGGTCGTCAGTATGCTTAATCAGGCAACGGGGCTCAAATGCCCGACGCCGGAAGGCGCCTTTTATGTGTATCCTTCGTGCGCCGGCACCATCGGCAAGACCACCCCGGACGGCAAGACCATCGAGACCGACGAGGATTTTGTCACCTATATCCTGGAATCGGAAGGCGTCGCCGCCGTCCAGGGTGTCGCCTTCGGGCTGTCGCCGCATTTCCGGATTTCCTACGCGACCGGCACCGACCTGCTGGAAGACGCCTGCCAGCGCATCCAAAGGGCTTGTGCGGCGTTAAGCTAGCTTCTACTTCGCGGTCATGGCGTGGATGCCATCCCAGTTTTCCGGCGGCTCGTTGATCAATTCCTGACAGGCCCCGGCCATGGCGGCGGCGGCGGAATCATCGTCGATTGACTGGAACCCCTTGAGGGCAGCGGCGAAGTCGCCTGAGCGGTAAAGCGCCAGGGCGTCGGCATAACGGCGGAGGCGATCATCCGGATCGGCCTCCGCATCGTTGGCAAACCCGATCAATTCGAAAATTCGGGTGCCGCCATCGCGGCCCTTGACCCGGACCGTATCCAATTCACGCACCCGGAAGTGATTTTCCGTCATCTCCAACGTCGCCTCGTCAATCATGATGCGGGTGCCGTAAACCTTGTTCACCCCTTCCAGCCGGGACGCCAGATTGACCGTGTCGCCGATACAGGTGTAATCCTGAGACCGTTCGGAGCCGATGTTGCCGACGATAACCTCGCCGGTGGCAAGGCCGATGCGGGCATGGATGGGCGGAAGCCCGCGGGCCTGCCAGTCCTTGCGCATGTCTTCCAGAATATTCTGCATGCTGAGGGCGGCGTTACAGGCGAGACGGGCATGGTTTCCCTTGGTCAGCGGCGGCCCCCAGAATGCCATGATGCCGTCGCCCAGGTACTTGTCCAAGATTCCCTCGTATGCCGCCAATTCGTCGGCCATGGCGCGCAGATACTCGTTCAGGAACGCCACCAGACTTTCGGCATCCATGCCCTCGCTGATGGTGGTGAAGCCGGCGATGTCGCTGAACAACAGGGTCTGAACCCGTTGCGTGCCGCCCTGTTTCAGATTGTCCGGGTTTTCCAAAAGGTCGCCGACGATGGACGGGTGAACGTATTTTCCGAACAGATTACGGATTTGCTCTTTTTCCTGAAGGCCTTTGGTCATGTCATTAAAGGCGCGGGTAAGAACCCCCACTTCGTCGCTGGACTGAGGCTCAACCTTGTAGTCGTAGTTGCCGTCCAAAACCTCCTTGGTGCCGGTGACCAGCAGGCGGATCGGGTGCACGATCCGGTTGGCCAACCCCAGCATGATCACCAGCCCAATGATCAGCGCGACCACGCCCAAGACAAATATCTTCCATTGCAGCGAGATAAACGGGGCCATGGCCTTATCCAGGCTGGCGGCGAAGACATAGCCGGCCGGCCGGCCGGCCTTGGCGAAGGCATCTTTCAGCATGATGTAACGCTCGCCTTTGAAATTGAATGCCGTGCCGTCGGTCGCGGCCCCGGAATCAGCCAGGGCGGCTTTTAGAAGGGCGGCGCGGCGATAATTGGAGACATTGGCCGCCACCGCTTTCCCGTCGATGTGGAAGATAGCGTTGACCTCGGCGCCTTCATCCTTCAGCAGCTGCTTGACCCAAGCATCATTAATGGTGAAGCCGACACTGACGACACCCAGCGCATAATCGTCGGACAGGGACTCTTTCAACGGCACGTTGACCGTATTCATCAACGCATCCCCGAAGGACAGCACCCTGGAAACGCTCTTGCCGCTTTCCAGGATTTCGGCCAGAAGTTCGTCCACATGCACTTCCTCGACCCGATCCAAGACCCAGGCGACATGCGCGTCGCGCCCTTGGTCTTGATCATCGGGCTTGCCCTCCGCTTCTTCGGATTCACCCTCGCCCGCTTCGGATTTTTCCTCCGCCTCTTCGATTTTTTCCTCACCCTCTTCGGATTTATTCGCCGCCTTTTGGGTCTTGGACAGGGGAAACGTGCCGCGGACCGCCAATTTATCGTCAACCACAAATACCAGATCGGCTTTGGTATCCATGCCTATTTCCTCGGCGAAGGAAAAATAATTATCGCGCACCTGTTGCAGGAACGACCGGTATTTCTGATCCGATGTAATAGTGTCCACAAGCCGCAGCGTGGCCTTGCGTTCGCTTTCGAACTTTTCCTCGAAACGGCCCTGGGTTTTCCGCAGCTCGCTAACGATCCGGGCTAATTCGAAGGCGGTGGTTTGAGAATTCGTGTAATAGAGCGTCACCCCCAGAAGCAGGGTAACGATGGAGAAAAACGCCAGAAATATTTTTTCGCGTAGCCCCATGAGGATGAATTGCGATGCTTGAATGAAGTGGGTTTACTTGACGACCGTGTCGACGGACAGGGTGCCGTTGATTTCCAGGTTTTTACCGGCTTCAATGATGATCGTTTTTTTCAAGTACCCCAACCGCCAATACCAAAATAACAGGTCGTATTGCCCCGGGGCCAAATTCCGAAACGAATAAAGGTTCCCGCTCCTGGCCTTACGGCTCTGCAGGCCCTGGCGTGACAGCACCGACGCCGTAAAGCGTTCGTCCTCATCGGCGGTCAGCTCCAGGTCGCCGACCAGTTCAACCTTTATTTTGGCGCTGTCGCCTGACTTAATGAGCGGAAACTCCTGGATATCATTGCTGTTGGTATCGGCGAGGAAGAAGGTCAGGTCTTTGCCGGAATCGTTCTCGATTTCAATCACGTCACCCTTGTTGACGGCCAAGGCTCCGGGCTTCATGCCGTCTTCCTCGACCACGACTTCATATTCTTCCGCGTCCAGCTTGGCCGCCGGGTTTAGCAAGATGGTGAATACCTTTATCAGGTTGTAATTGACCATCTTCTCACTGAAGGAGAGCTTGCCGTCGTCGCGAAGGGGAGTGCCGTATTGATCGACGGCTCCGGGACCGGCATTTTTGGCTTTTTCCTTGGCTTTCTTGACGTAATCCTTATGCGGTCGGATTTGGAGCTTGCCGTAAACGGTGCCCATGCCGTCCGCCGGAGGCTGATCGGGGTCGAAAATGTGACTGTCGGCCAAGGCCTGGGACGAAGCCGCGCCCCAATTCATCAGCAGCAGCACAACAAGAAAACCTAAAAGATTCCTGGTCATCTTAATTTTTCCTGAGTTTTTTCTTGGCAATTTCAAGGGTGAGGTTATCCACCGGGCCCTCGGCAATGGTCACATTCACCGGAGTCACGGAATAGTGGCGGTGGGAAAAGCTGACATTCAGCTTCCATTCTCCCGCCGGCACGTTGTTGATGGTGAACGGGCCAGGCTCTTTAACGATGGCGTAGAACGGAGACGGGACGACAATGACGGAACCTTCCATGTTTTTATGGACGGAACAGTAATATTTGACGATGCCCGGCTTGGGGAAATCGACAACCAGTTTTTTCCCCTTACTAATTAAGCCGATATCGAATTTTTGCGTCTTGCTCAGGGAATAGACGTTGTGATCGATATCGCGTTCTTCATCATTATGGAACACGATTTTGCTGCCGGCGACAACGACAACCACCCCCGGTTTGAAAACCCGGTCCTTTTGGGTGACGATTATATCGGCCATAGCCTTGGTGGCCATGGCATTCACCGGCTCGAGAAAAACGATAAGATTTTTAAGTTTCTTGCCGCCGGCGACCTTGAGGTCGCCGGAAACCGTTGCCGCATACGCAATTCGTGGGCCTGAAAAGACCCCCAGCAGGGCAGCAAATACAAATGCTGCGCGCAACCCGGGCGCCAATATCTGCCATAATCTGAATGTCGTCATGTGACCTCCCGATTCCGCCGGCGCCTTTTTTTATAGCATTTTTTTAAACCCCTAAAATTACTTAAATTTTGCCTATCCTTTTTTCTTGCATCCCCAGCCAGTGGGATTACCCTTTTATGGTCTTAACAACAAACGGGGTTAACCCGTGGCCTAATCGTTAACATTCACGATTTCGGGAGTATCCTATGGCTTCAAAAGCGCCAGCCGGGCCGAGAGTCGCCACCATCGTCGGGCCCTACCTTTGCGGAAAAACGGCCCTGTTTGAAAGCATCCTGACCCTCACCGGAGCAATCGGGCGCAAGGGCTCGTCGAAAGACGGCTATGCCGTCGGTGACGGAACGCCGGAAGCAGTCAAACGCCAGATGAGCACCGAGGTCAACATCGCTTCCACCGAGTATCTGGGAGAGTCCTGGACATTTCTAGACTGCCCCGGTTCAGTTGAAATGTTACAGGAACCCATAAACGCCCTGATGGTCGCCGACACCGCCGTCGTCGTCTGCGAAGCCGACCCCTCAAGGGCCCTGACCGTGGCGCCAGTGCTAAAATTTCTGGACGAAAATGACATTCCCCATATCCTGTTCATCAACAAGATGGACACCGCAATTGCCGGCGTCAAAGAGGCCCTTGAGGCGCTTCAGGTTCATTCCAAGCGTCCGTTGGTGCTTCGTGAAATTCCCATTCGTGAAAATGATAAAATCATCGGGCACGTCGATCTGGTCAGCGAACGGGCTTTCGAATGGAGCCCCGGAAAACCATCGGAATTAATCGAGATTCCAGGTCCCATCCAAAATAGCGAGGCCGAAGCCCGCACCGAGCTTCTGGAAAGCCTGGCGGATTTCGATGACGCCCTGCTGGAAAGCCTGCTGGAAGACGTCATCCCGTCATCGGAAGAAATCTACAACAGCCTGACCAACGACCTGCAGCGCAGTTTCATCGTGCCGGTATTCATTGGATCGGCCGAGCAAGACAATGGCGTCCGCCGACTGTTGAAGGCGCTGCGTCACGAGTGCCCCGACGCACCGGCAACGGCCGAGCGGCTCGGGATCGACGGTGGCGACGGGGTTTTGGCGCAAGTGTTCAAGACCGTTCACGCCGGGCATGCCGGAAAAATGAGCTTTGCGCGGATTTGGCGAGGCGAGGTCACTGATGGCATGACCCTCAATGAGGAGCGAGTCAGCGGGATGCACCGGGTCCTGGGAAAAAAGCACGACAAACTGAGCAAGGCCGGCGCCGGCGATATTGTTGCCTTGGGAAGAATGGATGGCGTTAAAACCGGCGCTACCCTGTCCGAAAATGGCACCGCCGCCGATATCCGTTGGCCTGATCCGCTCAAACCCCTGTTCGCGTTAGCCATTCATACCGAGCACCGCGAAGATGAGGTCAAGCTTTCGGTGGCATTGGCCAAGCTGGCCGACCAGGACCCGTCGATATCCTACGGGCCTGACCCGGACACCGGGGAATTTCTGCTTTGGGGCCAGGGTGAAATGCATTTGCTGATCACCATTGAACGGCTCAAGGATCGCTTCGACCTGAACATCATCTCCGACCGGCCTCAAATTCCCTATAAGGAAACCATCAGAAAACCGATTTCCCAACATTCCCGGCACAAGAAGCAAACTGGCGGTCACGGCGAATTCGGCGACGTCCACCTGGACATCAAACCCCTGCCCCGCGGTTCCGGTTTTATATTCGACCAAACCATCACCGGCGGCGTCGTGCCCAAGCAATACATCCCGGCGGTCGAACTCGGCGTTAAGGATTTCATGTCGCGCGGGCCGCTTGGATTTAGCGTTGTCGATATATCCGTAACGCTAACCGATGGCCAATTCCATGCCGTCGATAGTTCAGAAATGGCCTTCAAGAAAGCCGCCGGCCAGGCCATGCGGGAGGGCATGCCCAATTGTAGCCCGGTCCTGTTGGAACCCGTTTTCAAGGTCGTTCTTATCTTGCCCAACGAGTTTACCTCGAAAATACAACGCCTGATCAGCGGACGGCGAGGGCATATTCAGGGCTTCGATGCGAAACAGGGGTGGGAAGGTTGGGACGAGGTTTCGGTTCAGTTGCCGCAATCCGAAATGTACGATCTGATCATCGAACTGCGGTCGATGACGCAAGGCGTCGGCACCTTCCAATATGAATTTGATCATCTGCAGGAATTTTCGGGCAAAGCCGCCGATACCGTCGTTTCCCAACGCGCAACCGCCCACGGACACTAAGTTTTCCGGACAATCGCGAAAAGGTTAACGTCAAATTAAGGTTTTTCGGCCTGTCGGTAGCAATTTGTTGCGTAGTTTGCTAGTATTCCGGCAACTTCACAGATCAATATGGCTTCAATTAACTTCGTGGTTCTATCCCGAAGGATAGGTTTTGGGTGGCGATTTCATCTGTCAGCGGGTCCGGGTATTCGATTTTATCGCTGCAATCCAGGCTGCAAAAATTTACGTCCGACCGATTGGCCCGCGATCAAGCCGCCATTTTAAACGGCTTCTCGCATAAGACCAGCGCACAACAACGGGTAGGCGCCCAGTGGGAGGCATTGCGGCCGAACATCGACAGTGCTGTCAGCTATCTACAAGACCTCAAATCCCGTGTTGAAGAAATTAAAGTGTACGTCCGCAAGCTTGCCGACCTTGAGAACAGGGCGCGCACCGGCACCGCCAGCCAAATCGCCCAATATGTCTTCCAATTCGATGATACGCTGCGCAAGCTCAACCAGGCGGCCAACGCCACCTCGCAACGGCCCAATCTTATCGGCGGCACATTCGCCAACGATTATTCCTACATCAACGACATTACGAACGGCCAAGCGTCCTTCGCCTATAACGACCTGTCCAGCAACTACACTATTGTCGATTCCGGCGGCAACACCTGGGCCAAGAGTACCTCAACCGACAGAATCGTGATCAACGGCAACCGGGTCGCGGATAACTCAAATACGTCGTCGTTGGTGCAATACGACTCATCGGGGAACGCCACCGGCATAAGCGCCGTGATCACCCAGGATTTACAACTCGACAGCCTCAGCGGCAACAGCATCGGGTTTACCCAAATTTCGACCTCGACCAGCTTCACCGGCGCGACGCTATCCACCAGTGGCCTGAATATTCTCGACTCATGGGCCTATGCGGGGCTTGCCACGTCGGCGGGCCGGGCCAGGGCCGCCAGCGCCATCGAGTCAGCGTTGACCACCGTCAATGCCAAGATCCAAGTTTACGGAAGCGCCCTGTCCAGGGCCACGTTCGACAGTGGTTTTGCCGAAATCTACGCCGCCGGCACCAACGGCAGAATTTCGACCCTTAATCGGCAACAGCTTCTCGCCATGCAGGAAAGCTCCCAGGCGGCCGTCCGCAATATCCAAGCGGGCAACTTCGCGATTAACCGCAATAGCGGACTGAGGGCAAGCTACATGGCCTTGCTTAAAACCGGATCACCCGGCACGTTTTTTAATATCCAGACCTAATCCGCCGCCTCATTTCCAGGCCCACAAAAAAAGACCCCCGCCTAAAAGGCGGGGGCGAGTTTAAACAGGGAGGCTTCACGTCTGGGAGACGTAGGGGCTGCCCGGGGGGGGTGGGCGGTCCCGATCCAGGCTTGGGGCCTGGACTTCTCCGGCACATTGTCCGGAAAACTCTTTGCAATGCTGCAATGCAACATCGCGTGAATAGAATATATGAATCTCCGCCCTGTTTTTCCACCCATAATGCCGCATTGCAGCCATGCGTCCAATGCATGGCTGCAACATACTGATTTAATTCGTATTTTAATAATAACCCCGATACCTTGGGGGTGAATTTCAGACTCAGGCGACCCCACCGGCCATTCTTCGGGCCAGAAAATCCCCCAAAACGCCGATTCGCTTCGATTTTCGCAACTCTTCCGGATAGACGAAATAGACATCCAGGCTGGAGCCAGGAATCTCCGGCAATACCTCAACCAGGTTACGCCCTTCGCGGCTCATGTATTCCGGCAACGCCGCAATGCCAAGGCCGCTTCGAACGGCCCGGTAAATACCATAGATGCTGTTGACCCTGAGGATCGGCTCACGCGGCGGCCCGGATTTAATGCCGGCGTTCAACAGCAGGTTGAGGTTGCCGACCGGCGGCGTCGCGTCCTCGCCATAGACAATAATACTGTGATGATCGAGATCCTCGACGGTTTTCGGCATGCCCCGCGCCTCAAGGTATTCCGGCGCCGCGTAGTTGCGATAATTCATCTTCATCAGGTGGCGCTGGATCAAATCCGGCTGGGTCGGCGGCATCATCCGGATGGCGGCGTCGGCCTCGCGCATGGACAGGTCCAGTTCGGTATCGGCCAACACCAACGAAACATCGATCTCCGGATACAGGCCGACGAATTCCTTAATCCGGGGCGTCAGCCAGATCGAGCCGAAGGCGACTGTGGTGGTGATCTTTAAGGGCCCCTGGGGCTTTTCCTTAACGTCGGCAATACGGGCCTCGGCCATGGCCAGCTTGGCAAAGACCTCGTGCGCGGTTTCAAATAAATGCTCGCCCTGTTCGGTCAGCTTGAGGCCGCGGGCGTGGCGGTGGAACAGCTTGACCTTAAGGCTGTTTTCCAGCGTTGAAATCTGGCGGCTGACGGCGGATTGCGACAGGGTCAGCCGCTCGCCAGCGTGGGTGAAGCTGCCAGCTTCGGCAACGGCGTGGAAAACGCGCAGCTTATCCCAATCCATACCATTCTACCTATTCAGCCGCCTCAACGGCGTCGGCCTGCTCGGCGAGGTAGCGCTCGGCTTCCAAGGCGCCCATGCAGCCGGTGCCCGCCGCGGTCACCGCCTGGCGATAGATGTGGTCCTGAACATCGCCGGCGGCAAAGACGCCGTCGATGTTGGTCCGGGTGGTCCCCGGCGTGGTCAGGATGTAGCCGTTTTCGTCCATATCGATCTGGCCCTTGAAAATCCCGGAATTCGGCGTGTGGCCGATGGCGATAAAGACGCCGTCGACGGCAATGTCCGAGACCTTTCCGGTGTTGACGTTCTTGACCTTGATGCCGGTGACGCCGGGCGGGTTTTCATCGCCGACGACTTCATCGAGGACATTGTTCCATACCGCTTCGACCTTGTCGTTTTTAAATAATCGATCCTGCAAAATTTTCTCGGCGCGCAATGCGTCGCGGCGGTGGACCAAATAAACCTTGGTGGCGAAATTGGTCAGGAACAACGCCTCTTCGACCGCCGTATTGCCGCCGCCGATCACCGCCACCGGTTTGTCGCGGAAGAAAAACCCGTCGCAAGTGGCGCACGCCGAAACCCCATAGCCGGCAAACTTCTGCTCGCTTTCAAGGCCCAGCCACCGCGCGGTTGCGCCGGTGGCGATAATGACGGTATCGCCGGTGTACAGGTCGCCGGAATCGCCCTTGGCCTGAAAAGGCCGCTTCGAAAAATCGGTTTCGACGATGATGTCTTCAAACATGGTGGTGCCGACGTTCCTGGCCTGGGCCTCCATCTGTTCCATCAGCCACGGCCCCTGAATCGGCTCGGCAAAACCGGGATAGTTTTCGACCTCGGTGGTGATCGTCAACTGCCCGCCCGGTTGCAGGCCGCGCACCAACATCGGCTTGAGGTTGGCCCGGGACGCATAGACGGCGGCCGTATAGCCGGCGGCGCCGGAACCGATGATTAATACTTTTGAATGGTGGGAGGCAGGCATGGTGGCGGAATTCCTTCACGGCAAACGATAATGCTAAAGACGCCCTAAGATAGGAACACCACACTCCCAGGGCAAGTCAGGCCATGCCGCCGGCACGCTATGGAGCCGGGCAGCTTTTAGCGGGCACGAAGACCAGCGACAGCCCGGCGGCTTCCAGGAGCACGGCGCCGCCCGGCAAATCGGTGGTCTTCACCGGCTTTCCCTGGCGACGCATTTGGGCGGTGAAATCCTGGGGGCTGGCGACGTCCTTCAACACGTCCTTTCGCTTCGCCGCCTCGGCAAGACGCAAACAGTCGCCATGACGGCCCATCAGCCGCCATTCCTCAGCCAAGACAGTAGTAGACCGAATAAGAATGCGGCGACCAAGAGAGACATTAAAATTTTCCCCATGAGATACGCTTGCGGCTTTCCTCCGGGTAAGTTAATTTCGTAATTCAGCAATAATATTGCGCAATATTATTCTTTACTCTATTCCAGGGGATGCCGGAGAAACCATGCAAAAAGTCAAACTCGACCGCATCGACCGCCGCATCCTGCATGACCTTCAAGCCGAAGGCCGCATCACCAATGTCGAGCTATCCAAACGCGCCGGTATCTCGGCGCCGCCGTGCCTGAGAAGAGTGCGGGCGTTGGAAGACGCCGGCTATATCCGCGGCTACCATGCCTGCCTGGACCCCAAGGCGCTCGGCTATCACGTTACCGTTTTCGCCCAGGTCGGGTTGTCGTCTCAGGCCGAACCGGACCTGGAGGCATTCGAGACCACCGTCCAGGGTTGGCCCGAGGTGCGGGAATGTTTCATGCTCGCCGGCGAAACCGATTTCCTGCTCAAGATCGTCGCCGCCGACTGGGACGCCTATCAGGCGTTCCTGACCACCAAACTGACGGCGACGCCCAACATCAACCATGTGCGCTCGTCGTTATCGATCCGCGCCGCCAAGACAGAGCCGGGGGTGCCCATCGATCTGAACGTGCCGGGAGATAACGCCGGCGACGAAGAGGCTTAAGTCCCGCTACCGGTTTCGCTTAACCAACGCGCACTTCTTGAGAATAATATCCCGGCTCGCCAATTGCTCGTGAAACGCATCATATCCTGCCCATACCCTGTCAAAGAACCCGGAGATAAAATTCCGGTCCAACAGACCATTGACCTCTTCTCCCATGGTCGCGGAGTCGGGCACCGTTTTGGCGGCGAAATGCTTTTCCAATTTTCTTTTGATTGTCTTGGCCAGCCACTCGAAGTCGGCCTTTGTGCTGCGGTCATGGCCGCGTTCGTGCTCGATAATCTGCCTGCGGCCACAGTCCTGTTTTTTATTATTCTCGTATCCCGCCAACAACCGAATGACCGGCCTGATATTGATCCGGTACGTGATGCTTTGCAGGCAGCCCTGCGTGATCTTGCCGCCGAAACTAAAATCCATGTCAGAGGGGTCATATACGCCGAGCGCCTTTTTGCCATTTTTGATCCGCCCGCCGAAGTCATAGGTGACCTTTTCAGGGGCGAAGACGGTCTCAACCCTGACCTCGGGTTTTAGACACCTGGGGTCGTCCTGCAACGCCGCCCAGGCCCCCGGCACAACCGCCAATGCCGCGATCAGGGTCAGAATCAGGACCGTATTCCGCATCAAGGATCCGTTAATATGGGGAACCCACCGAATTGCATTTCTTTTGGCGCGGCTTGGTCTGCTCCCATTGCTGATGAAAGGCCTCATAGCGATCCCATAACTTTTCGTTGAAAGCGGTGACAAAGGCCTCGTCCAAGGTCTCTTCAATGGTCGCTTTCAGGGCCGGCTCGTCCGCCACCGCCTTGCCTTTAAAATGGGCCGCCATGATGTCCTTGATGTTGGCGGACAACTCGCTGAATTCCGCCCTGACGCTGGTGTCATGAAGGCGTTCGCGCTGAACCAGCAACTCGATGGCGCATTTTTGTTTTTTACTGTTCTTCAGTTTTTCCCGCAGCGCGATCACCGGACGCACGCCGATGGTGAAATCGAGGCTTTGCAGGCAGCCCTTTTCCATTTTCCCATTGAAGCGGTACTCCCAGTCGTGGGCGGTATACCAGGCCAGCACATAATGGCCTCTTATCCTTGGCGCGAACCCCGCCATGGATTCCAGGTCGTAGGTGGTGCGTTCCCCGGCAAAGGACGCCGTGGCCGTGACCACCGGTATTTTGCAGTTGGCATCGTCTTTCAACGCCGCCGCCCAGGCGCCGGGGGCGGCCCAGGTAATCGCCCAGGTAATCGCCAAGGTAATCGCCAAGGCGGAAGCCAGAAAAAACTTAAGGCGGCAGGGAAATTTCAGCATTGTCCGATCCCGGGCTGGCGGCGCCTTACGCGTCGTCGTTCTTGGCGGCGGTGCTGACGCCGAACTGCGGATAGGCGGGGCAGAACTTGAACACGGCGGTCAGCAAAAGCGGCACGCCTATCCAGGCGACCCACTTGTAGGCCACCTCCGGCCCGATCAAGGCGACGCCGGCGACGGCGCGAAAATCCGGTCGGTGGTTCCAACATTAATCTTAAACATGGTCGGCTGGCTCCTTTGGTTTGGGCGACATGAGACGGCGGCAATCAGGCGGCGCCTGGTATTATGGAAAGTCTTAAAATAATTGTCAGCATTTTATGCATATGTCTACATTTGTCTACATTCAAACGGACGATCATGAGGGCGGGCACGCTAAACCGCCGCCATGCGCCGACGGGGGTCATCAATCCCCGCCTCCCGAAGTGGTACGGAGGGCAGGCTATTCACGATGTCAAAGAGCAGGGTTTTGGTGTACCAAAGGCACAAAGGAACATTTAGGGAACATAGTTAGATGTGGTTGGGATGTCAAGGGACGGGGTAACCTTCAGCCACCCTGAATTACGCCCGCCCTTCCCCCGAAAGCCGGCGTTGGTCGAAAGGACGCCCGACCAATAACCGCCTACTTAAACTCCACGTTGACGACTTCGTAGAATTTAGTGCCCTTCGGGGTGTGGACTTCGACCGAGGCGCCGACGGCCTTGCCCATCAGGGCTTTGGACAGCGGCGAGGTCACCGGCAGCAGTCCCTTGGAGACGTCTGATTCGTAGCTGCCGACGATTTTATAGGTGACTTCCTCGTCGGTTTCCTCATCAATCAGCATCACCGTGGCGCCGAACTTGACGGTGTCGCCGGACAGCGACGCCGGGTCGATGACCTCGGCGTGGCTGATGACACCTTCGAGTTCCTTGAGACGGCCTTCGATGAAGGATTGGCGTTCCTTGGCGGCGTGGTATTCGGCGTTTTCCTTCAGGTCGCCGTGTTCGCGGGCGACGCCGATGGCTTTCGAGATCGCCGGGCGATCGACATCCCTGAGTTGACGCAGTTCGGCCTCTAGGGTCTTCAGGCCGGCGGCCGTCATCGGTACTTTATCCATCGTTAAGCTTCCAAGTTTCGTCAGAACGAGTCGTCAAAGTAAGCCTGCAAGGGACACACATCAAGGCTGCCCTTGGCCATCGCCTCGATGGCGCCGACGGCGGCGGCGGCGCCGGTCATGGTGGTGTAATGGGGAATGTTGTGGACCAACGCCGAGCGCCGGATGGTATAGCTGTCGGAAATCGCCTGGGCGCCCGCGGTGGTGTTGATGACCAACTGCACGCCGCCGGATGTAATCGCCTCAACGCAATGGGGCGCGCCTTCCTGCACCTTGTTGACGCGGATCACGTCGAGCCCCTGGCCGGCTAGAAATTCCTGGGTGCCGCCGGTCGCCATCAGGGCGAAGCCGAGCCCGGATAATCTTTTGGCCAGGGCGGCGGCCGCATCCTTGTCGCGATCCTTGACCGAGATGAACGCGGTGCCATCCACCGGCAGCCGATTGCCGGCGCCCAATTGCGATTTGGCGAAGGCGCGTTCGAAATCGGTGTCGATGCCCATGACCTCGCCGGTGGATTTCATTTCCGGGCCGAGGAGGATGTCGACGCCGGGGAAGCGCGCGAACGGGAACACCGCTTCCTTGACCGCAATGTGGTCGTTCATTTTGGCCACATCGGGGAGCACAAAAGATGCCAGCTTTTCACCGAGCATCACCCTGGCCGCGATCTTGGCCACCGGCACGCCGGTCGCCTTGGCGACGAAGGGCACGGTGCGGCTGGCGCGGGGGTTGACCTCAATCAGATAGATGTCGTCGCCCTTGACCGCGTATTGGACATTCATCAGGCCGATGACATTGAGGCTTTCGGCCAGCATCTTGGTCTGGCGCCGCAATTCGGTGATAACGTCGGCGGACAGCGAATAGGGCGGCAGTGAACAGGCGCTGTCGCCGGAATGGATGCCGGCTTCTTCGATATGCTGCATGATGCCGGCGACATAAACATCGGTGCCGTCGGCGATGGCGTCGACATCGACCTCGATGGCGTCTTCCAGGAACGAATCCAGCAATACCGGGCTGGTGCCGGAAACCTGCACGGCGTCGGTCATGTAACGCCGCAGGCCATCCAGATCATGGACAATTTCCATGGCCCGGCCGCCGAGCACGTAACTGGGCCGGATCACCAGTGGATAGCCGATATTTGCGGCGACGGCCTCGGCCTCGGCGTTGGACCGCGCCAGGCCGTTGTTCGGCTGCTTGAGGCCCAGTTTCTGGATCAGCGCCTGGAACCGTTCGCGGTCTTCGGCGAGATCAATGGCGTCCGGCGCGGTGCCGAGCACGGGAATGCCGGCGGCCTCAAGGTCATGCGACAATTTCAGCGGCGTCTGCCCGCCCAATTGCACGATGACGCCGAGCAAGTCGCCGGCGCGCTGCTCAACCCGGATCAGCTCGATCACGTCCTCGGACGTCAGCGGCTCGAAATACAGCCGGTCCGAGGTGTCGTAATCGGTCGACACCGTTTCCGGGTTGCAGTTGACCATGATCGCCTCGATGCCGGCTTCCTTCAGCGCGTAGGCGGCATGGACGCAGCAGTAATCGAATTCGATGCCCTGGCCGATGCGGTTGGGGCCGCCGCCGAGGATAATGGCTTTCCTGCGGTCGGTGGGATTAGCCTCGCATTCCGGCGGGCGGGTGGCGTCGCCTTCATAGGTCGAATACATGTAAGACGTCTGCGACGGAAATTCCCCGGCGCAGGTATCGACGCGTTTGTAGACCGGCGTGATCGACAACGCGCGGCGCTTGGCGGCGACGGCGCTCGCCGGTATCCCCGCCAACTCGCCGAGGCGATCATCGGAAAAACCGAATTTCTTCAACGCCAGCAAGCCCGCCGCGTCGTCGGGCAGGCCGTCCTGTTTGATTGCCGCCTCGGCGTTGATCAGCATTTCGATCTGTTCCAGGAACCACGGATCGAAGTGGCTGGCGGCCTGAATTTCAGCCAGCGTCAAGCCTTCGCGAAAAGCCTGGGCAGCGACCAGCAAGCGGTCGGGCCGGGCCTGGGCCAGAGCCTCGGTGATGTCGCCCTCAATGTCGATCTCGTTGAGGCCGGTCAGCCCGGTTTCCATGGACCTGAGCCCCTTTTGCAGGGATTCGGCGAAGGTGCGCCCGAAGGACATCGCCTCGCCGACGGATTTCATCGAACTGGTCAACACGGCCTCGGTGCCGGGGAATTTCTCGAAGGTAAAGCGCGGAATTTTGGTGACGACGTAATCGATGGTCGGCTCGAAGCTGGCGGGGGTGACGCCGGTGATGTCGTTGTCCAACTCATCCAGGGTGTAGCCGACCGCCAGCTTCGCCGCCACCTTGGCGATGGGGAAGCCGGTCGCCTTCGAGGCCAGCGCCGATGACCGCGACACCCGCGGGTTCATTTCGATCAGCAACAGCCGCCCGTCATCGGGATTGACGGCGAACTGCACGTTGGAGCCGCCGGTATCGACGCCGATCTCGCGCAGCACCGCGATCGAGGCGTTGCGCATGATCTGGTATTCCTTGTCGGTCAGGGTCAGCGCCGGGGCGACGGTGATGCTGTCGCCGGTATGGACGCCCATGGGATCGACGTTTTCGATGGAGCAGACGATGATGCAGTTATCGGCATGGTCGCGGACGACCTCCATCTCGAACTCTTTCCAGCCCAACACCGATTCCTCGACCAGCACCTGCGACGTCGGCGACGCATCCAGCCCGGATTCGACGAAGCGGTAGTATTCTTCTTCCGTCGCCGCGATGCCGCCGCCGATGCCGCCCAAGGTAAACGACGGCCGGATGATCAACGGCAGGCCGATGTCCTCGAGCGCCACCTTGGCCTCTTCGGTGTTGGTGACGAGGCGGCTGATCGGGCATTCGAGGCCGATCCGCCCCATCGCGTCGTGAAACTGCTGGCGGTCTTCGGCCTTGGCGATGGCCTCGGCCTTGGCGCCGATCAACTCGACGCCGTATTTTTCGAGGATTCCGGCTTGCTCCAGCTCAAGCCCGGCGTTGAGCCCGGTCTGCCCGCCCATGGTCGGCAGCAATGCATCCGGCCGTTCCTTGGCGATGATCTTCTCCAGCATGTCGAGCGTGATCGGCTCGATGTACGTCGCGTCGGCCATCGACGGGTCGGTCATGATCGTCGCCGGGTTGGAATTGACCAGCACCACCCGGTAGCCCTCTTCGCGCAACGCCTTGCACGCCTGCGCCCCCGAGTAATCGAACTCACAGGCCTGGCCAATGACAATCGGCCCGGCGCCGATGATCAAGATGGTTTTTATGTCGGTGCGTTTCGGCATTTTATTTACTCACCACAGAGCACACAGAGATCACAGAGAAGAAATAAAAAATCACAACACCATCCTCTTGATTCCGTCTTTCAATACCTTGGTGTTGAA
>JAQBYB010000026.1 GCA_027624235.1 Pseudomonadota bacterium
CGTTCGAAAAACGGCGCCTGGCCGGTGGCGACGGCGGCTTCGACATAACCGGGCTCCGAGCCGTCGATGCAGACCACGACGACGGGCTGGTCCGGCCATTGATAGCTGCGCCCGTTGACTTCGATCGTGCGCCGCCCATCCGCCATCAATTTAGGTCCGTTTTAGCCCTCTACGGTTTCTCGCCGCGCTTGAGCCGGGCTTCGATGTCGTCGAGCACCGGCATCAGGTCGGCGATGGAGTCTACCACGTAATGGGCGCCGCGTTGGTACATGGTCGGGTAGACGCGGTCGCGGTGGGCTTGTTTGGCGTCGTCGGTGAGCGCGTTCCAGTCGTTCAGGGGCAGGCCGACCTCGTTGCCGGAAATGGCCAGGCCGACTCCCCAGCCGCCGGCGTTGAGGCCCTCTTCGATGCCGGTCAGGGTGTCGTCGACCTTGACCACCGATTGCACCGGCGAGATGTCCAGTTCCAGGATATTACGCAGCACCATGTGGCCGAAGGGCCTTCCGCGGGGCACGTCACCGGCGCCGAATGTGGCGTCGGGCTTGTAGCCTTGTTTTTCGCCGTCGGCCTGATTGATCGCCAACATGCCCGGAAGATAGCCGGACGTGGAGCCGATTTTATAGCCGCGTTTGCGGCATGCGGCGACGACCTCGTTGGTGCCGGGAATGAGTTGCGAGTAATCGGAAAGACAGGCTTCCTGTTGAGGCACGAAGCGTTCGAACATGTCATCGACGTCCTGGGCGGTCGGCTCGGTGCCGTGGACCTCAACCCAGCGCCGCCGGACGCTGGGAATTTCGGTAATCAGGCCGATGTGGACTTTCTTATGCGCGCCCATGGGGATGCGGGCTTCCTCCATGGAAATGGTGACGCCCTTTTCCTCGAACACCTTGCAGAAAACCACCGCCGGGGCCATGCAGCCGAAATCCATGGTCGTGCCGGCCCAGTCGAAAATGACGGCGCGGATCGGGCCTCGATAACTGCGGGCATAGGTGAATTCGCGTTCATGGGTAAATTGCATGGTCGGCCTTCTGAATTGATGTCGATAATGGAATGAATAAAAACTACCATTTGGGCGTATTATCGGTAAAATCGTAAAAAGCGTATTATCCATTGGTTAAACCAATATGTATCACAAATGGCTCCGGTCCTTTCATGCCGTCGCCCGCGAAGGCGGCTTCACGGCGGCGTCGAAGGTGCTCAGCATCGGCCAGCCGACGGTCACCGAACAGGTGAAATCGTTGGAGCTGACCTTCGGGGTCGAGTTGTTTCATCGCCGCGGCCGCACCGTCACCCTGACCGACACCGGCCGGCAGCTGCTGGAATTCACCCAGGATATCTTCGGCTTTGAGGAAGAAGCGGTCGGGTTTTTGACCGCCGTGCGCGACCTCAAGCAGGGCCGGTTAAAGGTCGGCGGCGTCGGCTCGCCGGTGGTGATGGAACTGGTCGAGCATTTTCAAGGCGCCTACCCGGACATTCAGTTGGACATTTTCATGGCCCACGGCGAGGAAATGCTGGAAAGCCTGATCGATTTTGACACCGACGTCGCCGTGTTGGCGCATGTGGCGGACGACCCCGGCCTGCATTATTTGCCCTATTGCCGGTCCGACGTGGTGCTGTTCGTCAACACCGACCACCCGTGGGCGGCGCGCCGCGAGGTCCGCATCGCGGAACTGGCGGGTCAGAAATTCGTGCTTCGCGAAAAGACCTCGACCACCCGCCAGGCGTTGGAACACGGCCTCGCCGCCGCCGGGGTCGGGATTGGCGACGCGCTTCAAATCAACAGCCGCGAAGCGGTGATGGAAGGCATTGTCCGGGGCTTGGGTATCGGCGCGGTGTCGGCACTGGAATACGTGCCGCACGAACGGTTGCGGGTCATCCGCATCGCCGACGCCGATATTTTCATTTCGTTTTATGTGGTCTGCCTCAACAGCCGCCGGAACCGGCCGCTGATCCAGGCGTTCCTGAAAATCGCCGAAGGCCTCGCCGGGAAGAAGAAGGGAAAGGGAGATAAAGGGAAAAAAGGGAGTTAAGGATGGAAAATCTCTTCGCGCCTCCGGCGCAGGTCTTTTTCTTATCCCCATATCTCCAAATATTTCCACATCTCCTTTTTCCTTTTTCTCTCTCGCTTAATCCGACGTCATCTTGAATTTGTAGCCGCTTTCGACCTTGTGGCCGTTGTCGTCGACGCCCCAGTAATTGGCCTCGACCTTATAGGTGTTGCCGGTCTTGTCGGCCCACACCCAGGCCGGACGGATCAGCCGGACGGTGCCGCCGGCGGGGACGCGGGCGGTGCCGTAGAGAGTATCGAAATTGGCCCGGACATTTTCACAGCCGGTGTCGTCCTTGGTGACATAGCACTTGGTCCAGCCGGTCAGGGTGACGCCGGCGCGGCCCGAGGTTTCACGCAAAGTGACCTGATAATGCCACCAGTTGTAACCGGGCGGCGCGTCGGGCGGCCGGGGCGGCTGGTTTTTGACCAGGGTGCCGGTGCCGACCTCGAACAAGGCCGGGGGCATGGCCGCGTCGGTTGCCCCGATCATCATGTCCGCCGTCAGAACAAGCGCGAACGCCAGCAGGGGCAGGGCAGGGCGGCATCGGGTGGTAATCATTGCAAACATGGGCCTTACTTTGTCAAAAGCGCTTATAAATGCCAAGTCCGTTTTGTTTAGGATTTTCTAATACCTGTCGCCTATGACTTAGGCATGAATACGGGCATGAACAGAGCAGAAAAGCGCCGCCAGCAAAAACTGGCGAAGAAGGCCGGCAAAAAAGGCGGCGCAAGTTCTGCTGATGAGTTGCAGGCGCTTGTCCTGAACGGCCACCAACTGTACCAAAACGGGCAGATGGCCGAGGCCGAGGCGGTCTATCGCCAAGTCCTCGACATCGATCCCGGCCATGCCGAGGCCAATCATCTGCTCGGTGTTGTCGCCCATCAGACCGCCCGGGTTGAGTTGGCCGTCGAATTGATCTCCAAGGCGGTCCAAGCCATGCCCGGCAATGCCATTTATCATCTCAATCTCGGTAACGCGCTGAATGGGCTGGGCCGGTTTAAAGACGCCTTGGCCAGCTATGTCCGCGCGCTCGTCATCCAACCTGAATTCGCCGAGGCCCACAGCAACCGCGGCAATGCGGAGCGGGATTTGGGGCAACTGGACGCGGCCCTTGTCAGCTATCGGGCGGCGGTCGCTCTGAAGCCGGATTTCGCCGAGGCCCACAACAATCTGGGCAACCTGTACCGCGATTTAGAGCGCCCGCAAGACGCCGTCGACAGCAGCCAACGCGCGATTGCGGCCCGACCCGGGTACGCCGCGGCCTACAACAACCTGGGCAACGGGTTCCGGGATCTGGGCCGTGTTGACGACGCGGTCGCCAGCTATGAGGCGGCCATCGGCCTCAGCCCGGATTTCGCCAAGGCCCACCACAACCTGTCGCTGGGGCTGTTGTCGATGGGTGATTTCGGGCGCGGTTGGGCGGAATACGAATGGCGCTGGAAATCCCCGGATTTCCCGGACGAAGCCTACGATTACCCGCATCCGCGCTGGAACGGCGAAGACTTGACCGGCAAACGCATCGTCGTTTCCGCCGAACAGGGCATCGGCGATGAAATCATGTATGCGTCGATGTTGGCGGAGTTGGTGGTGTTGGCAGGGCCTGGCGGCGAGGTGCTGGTCGAATGCAATGACCGCATGGTGTCGATCTTTCGGCGTTGCATCGACGGAGTCACCTTCGTCGATAAGACGGCACCGCCCGATCGCCGCTTATTAGGCGCGGATATCGATTTTCATATTCCCATGGCCAGCCTGTGCCGCTATTTGCGGCCCGACGCGGGTAAGTTTCCAAGCCGGGAAGGGTTCCTTACCGGCGATGTGGACCGGGTAGACGGTCTTCGACGGCGCTATCGGGAGTGGTCGGACGACCGGGCCGTAGTCGGCATCGCGTGGCGTAGCGGCAATGCCCATTCCGGCATTCGGCGCAGCATCGACTTGACCCACTTACACCCGATTTTGTCCAATCCGTCGTGCCTGTTCGTCAATCTTCAGTATGGTGATGTCGACGATGATCTCGCTCGCCTCAAGGATCAAACCGGGATCGAGGTCCGCGACGACGATGAAATTGACCCCCTGGCCGATATGGACGGCTTCACCGCCCAGGTCGCGGCCATGGACAGGGTTATCTCCATCGACAATTCGACCGTCCATATGGCTGGCGCGTTGGGGGTTTCGGTGTGGACTCTGCTGCCGTTTGTTGCCGACTGGCGGTGGATGATTGACCGCAACGACAGCCCCTGGTACCCGACCATGCAGCTGTTCCGCCAGCAAACGCCCGGCGATTGGGAAGGTGTCATCGACCGTGTCGCCGATCATGTATCAGAAGGAATCTAAAGAATGGCCGCGAAATCCCGGTACAACCGCCAATCGCCCAGCCCCCACTACGCCGCTTTGCTGGAGATGTATGCCCAAATGCACCGCGACGGCTACGTCCAGGCGGCGGACGGCGATGAGGTCAAGGTCGAGGGCCAGAAAACGTTTGCCGGTGAACAACTGACCAAGTTCCTGGACCCGATCAAGGCCCTGGTGGTGGAAACCGGCGCTCGCAGCATCCTCGATTATGGCGCCGGTAAGGGGCTTCAATACTCGAACGCGATCACCGTCAACCTGGCCGATGGCACTTCCGTTGCCGGCGTACCGGCGTTTTGGGGGGTGGACGCGGTTGAAACGTATGAACCGGCGTTGGGCAGCGGCGCGCCACAGGGTTCATACGACGGGGTGGTCAGCACCGATGTCATGGAACACTGCTTCGCCGCCGATGTGCCGTGGATTATTGAAGAGATGTTCTCCCTGGCGCGGCGTTTCGTGTTCGTCAACGTGGCGTGCTATCCGGCGATGGCCCGCCTGCCCAACGGCGAAAACGCCCATATCACCATCCGCAGCCCGGAATGGTGGCGGGGCGTGTTCGACGCCATCGGTCACCAATACCCCGAAATCAATTGGGCCATCGCCTGCATCTTCAAAGACGCCGACGGCGCCGTCCACCGGGTCGACTATCAACGCGCCGAATTTGAGGATAGGCTGGACAGCGGCACGACGTTCCAACGCTGACTAACGGGATTTTTTGTTTATTTCCTGCGGCGGGGCTCGTACAACAGCCGCGGACGTATCAACACCCTTGTAAATTCCCTGGGAAAACCCGTGTCAAAACTTGATCAGGCGGTTGCATCCCGCCGCACCTTCGCGATTATTTCGCACCCCGACGCCGGCAAGACGACGCTGACGGAAAAGCTGTTGTTGTTCGGCGGCGCCATTCAGTTGGCCGGCGCGGTCAAGGCGCGCGGCAACCAGCGCCGCGCCCATTCCGACTGGATGAAGGTCGAGCGCGAACGCGGTATCTCGGTGACCTCGTCGGTGATGACCTTTGAGCACGACGGGCTGACCTTCAACCAGCTCGACACCCCCGGCCACGAAGATTTCTCGGAAGATACCTACCGCACGCTGACCGCCGTCGATTCGGTGATCATGGTCATCGACGCCGCCAAGGGCATCGAAGCCCAGACCCGCAAATTATTCGAGGTCTGCCGGCTCCGCGATATGCCGATCATCACCTTCATCAACAAGATGGACCGCGAAGCCCGCGACCCGTTCGATTTGCTGGATGAGATCGAACAAACCCTGGCCATCGAGGTGACCCCGGCGAGCTGGCCGATCGGCATGGGCCAGCGATTCCTTGGCTGTTATGACCTGTTCAAGGACCGGCTCGGGCTGCTCAGCCGCGCCAAGGATGAAATGCCGGAAGAAGGCGAGGCCTTTGACGGCATCGACGACCCCCGGCTTGCCGCCGCGCTGCCGGAATATGAGTTGACCAAGCTTCGTGAAGAAATCGACATGGCGAAAGGGCTGTGCCCGGCATTCGATCTCAACGCCTATCGCGCCGGCAACCTGTCGCCGGTCTTTTTCGGCAGCGCCATCAACAATTTCGGCATCCGCGAACTGCTCAAGGGGCTGGCCGAAATTGCGCCGCCGCCGCGCCCGCAACCGGCGCTTCAGAATGGCGTGGAGCGCAGCATCGAACCCGGTGAGGAAACCGTCCGCGGTTTTGTGTTCAAGATTCAAGCCAACATGGACCCCAAACACCGCGACCGCATCGCCTTCGTGCGGCTGTGTTCAGGCCGGTTCAAACGCGGCCTGAAAATGCATCATGTCCGTTCCGGCAAGACCCTCAACGTCCATAACCCGGTGCTGTTCCTGGCCCAGGACCGTGATCTGGCCGAGGAAGCCTGGGCCGGCGACATTATCGGCATTCCCAACCACGGCAACCTGCGTATCGGCGACAGCCTGACCGAAGGCGAGACGCTTAATTTCACCGGCATCCCCAGCTTCGCCCCGGAACTGATGCAGAAGGTCCGGCCCGCCGACCCGATGCGCGCCAAGCATCTGGGCAAGGCGCTTCAGCAGCTCGCCGAAGAGGGCGCGGCCAGCGTTTTCAAACCGGTGATGGGCGCCGATTGGGTGGTCGGCGTCGTCGGCCCGCTTCAATTCGAGATCTTGGCCGACCGGATCAGGACCGAATACGACGTGCCGGTGCATTTCGAGCCCACCGAGTTGTACACCGCGCGCTGGATGGAGGCCGACGACGACAATTCGATCAAAAAGTTTGCCGACGCCAACCGCGCCTCCATGGCCGAAGACCATGACGGCGTCGGCGTGTTCATGGCCCGCAACGCCTGGCATATGGATACGGCGGTCAAGGACTGGCCCGATATCCGCTTCCTCAAAACCAAGGAAACGATCCCGCATTAACCCGATAAAGGTTCCAAGGATCAGAATATCAGCGCAAAACCGACAGACGCGATTAGTAGAATGGCAAAGGTCACGTTGATAGCGCGGTTGACGCCTGGGTCTTGAGAGAATTTATTGAGCGCCGCTCCGACAAAAAGCCATGCTGTATTGGAAGCACCCACGATCATCAACAGAATAATGATCTTGAACGCCGCGTCTACATAAAGCGGCCCTTCCATCAGCACAAAGCCGGAGAAAAGCGCCGCCAGAACCGCATAGGCCTTGGGATTGACGAGGTTGAGAAACATACCGCCGATGAAGGACGGTTTGCGGACATTGTTCGTGGTTTCCGTCAATGGCGGCGCGGTGGCGATACGATAGGCGAGAAAAAAAATATATATGGCTGCCAAGGTGGTCAAAATGGGCGCGGCGCCGGGCAAGGCCAGCATAACGCCCATGACACCGGTCGCGATGATGCCCATGACAATGAACACACCGACCATGATCCCGGCCAAGTAGCTGAGACCACTCCGTGCTCCGAAGGCGGCGCCGACGGCGGCAAGGCTCAACGACGCCGGGCCGGGGCTGGCGAGCAGGGCGAATCCGGCGAGGATAAAACCGAAAAGGCCTTCCATCGAATATCTCCAAATTCAGGGGAGTCATTAATAGTTCCCGCGCACCAACTCCGCAATTGTTTCCGCCGGGGCGCTCGGGGGATAGACTATTCCGATGATACCGATCACGCCCTCCATCGCCTTGCCTGAGTCCGAGATCGAGGAAACCTTCATCCGTTCCCCCGGTCCCGGCGGCCAACATGTCAACAAGACGGAAAGCGCCGTTCAGTTGCGGTTCAACGCGCGCAAAAGCGCAAGCCTCTCCAATGCGGTGTATCTGCGATTGAAGACCCTGGCCGGCCGCCGCATGACGGGGTCCGGCGTCATGGTGATTACCGCCAACCGTTTCCGCAGTCAGGAAAGAAACCGCGCCGATGCGCTGGACCGCCTGATCGACCTGATCCGCCGCGCCGCCGTGGCGCCGAAGCCCCGGCGCGCGACCAAACCGACGCAAGGCTCGAAACGCCGACACCTGGACAGCAAGCGCCAGCGCGGCGACATCAAAAAAGGCCGTGGCAAACCCGGCCCCCAGGATTGAGCCCCGATGGCCTGCTTCGTCTATATCCTCGGCAGTGACGGCAAGGGTGGGTTGCGCACCTATGTCGGCTGGACCACCGACCTGGAAAAACGCCTGGACGCGCACAATGCGGGCAGCGGCGCCAAATCAACGCGCGGGCGCACATGGGCGCTGCTATATGCGGAATGCTACAAGACCCGGGGCGAAGCCATGAGCCGCGAATGGCATCTCAAGCGGGATCGGAAGTTCAGGAAGGGGCTGGCCTAATCGAACGTTGTTTCGTTGTCCCACACCTGGCTCGGCATCGGCAGACCGGCGAAGTCGGCGTCGGTCAACGGCGTATCCGGCGCGATCTTCAATTTTTCCAGGGTCAGCATCAATTGCCGGGTGTGCTGGCCGGAATGCCAGCCGGTGCGCTCCAACACCTCATGCAGGCTGACCTCGCCGTAATAGACGTTACCGTCTCGTTCAAAATCGGTGTCCCGCCCCGCCGATCGCCACCACGCCTTCAGCCGCTTTTGCACCGCCGTCCCATAGTCCAGCAGGTCTTGCTTCGTCGCCATTTCGTCGGGCAGGATGCTGAGCAACGCCTCATAGGTATAGGGCGCGTCGTTTTCGACATGGTCCAGAAACACATCCGGAATGTTAAAGACGTGATACGCCAGTTGGCGGTAGGAACGGGGGCGGCCGGGCAGAATGGTATCCAGGACCTGTTCCGGAATTTGGCTGGCAAAACGATGCGCGCCCTCCAGGATAGCGTTGATCCGCGCGATCATTGCTTCCGGCGCCAGCATTTTGTGTCCGGTCCACTGGAAACCGGCGACGCGGGCGACGTCGCGGAAGACGGCGCCGTTGGCCCAGTCGGTGCCGCGGGCGACGATCGGAACCAGCTTAAGGCCGAGCGCCGCCAGCTCCTTAAAGCCGTTCTCATCTTCAAGCACGTTGACGGAGTCGAACGCGACCCCATTGGCGATCAGAAACTCCTTGGTCTTCAGGCAACTGGAACACCCCGGCTGCCAATAAACCTTCAGGGGGATATCCGAGTGGTCCTGGGCGGCGGCTTCATTCATCACGGGCACCTCTGTTGGTTAATAGCCGCCTTTGCGGCGGGTTTTCGGAAGTCCGGCAATCAGCGTTGCCTGCGTCGACGGCCGCTTGGGAAACAGGTCATACAATTCCTTGGAGGAAATTTTTTCGCCCCAGGCATCCGACATCGCCTTGCACATGTTGCGCTCATTAGGCTGGTTTTCATTGTTGTTGAGGTACTCGTCGCGAAGGAAACGGATCAAATCCCAATGCTTTTCCGAAAGCTCGGGAATGCCGTCGTTGGCGGCGATTTCCCTGGCCACGTCTTCGGTCCAGTCGCCGAGGTTCACGAGGTTGCCTTCTTCGGTTTTTTCGAGGTCTGCGTAGCTCATATTTTTTCTCTTTGTTTCATGGAACGGTTGGGTTTAGCGTCATTTATGTTCAAGATATTTAGGTATGACCGAGGCCCGCGTAAACCCCTGATTGCATGGCGGGTGCAATGACCGGCAAAAATTCTGACGGCGCCCCCTACGGCTCTGGGGGCATCGGTTTCATGGATGGCGACTTCATGGCCATGTCCGAGCTTCGGATTCCGGTCACCGATATGGGCTTTCAGCTTGCCGACATGTGCTATGACGCGGTCCATATTTGGCGGCGCCGCTTTTTCCGCCTCGACGACCATCTGGCGCGGTTTCAAGCCGGGCTCGACAAACGCCGCTATGAAACCCTGGGCTACGATATCGACACCATCGCCGACATCTGCCACGGCTGCGTCGCACGCTTGGGCGCCGACGACGCGTTTGTGATGCTGATCGCCACCCGTGGCACGCCCGCCGGCCCCAACAAGGACCTGCGGACCTGTAAAAACCGGCTGATCGTCTGGGCGACGCCCTACCATGCCATCGTCTCGGACACCGAAATGACCAACGGCTGTGACATTATCGTCGCCGATACCATCCGCATTCCACCCGAAGCCGTCGATCCGACGGTCAAGAACTTCGGCCGTCTGGATTTCGTTAGCGCCTTGTTCGAAGCCTATGACCGCAATGCCGATTATGCGGTGCTGCTGGACGCTGACGGCTGCGTCACCGAAGGCCGCGGCTGGAACATCTTCGCGCTTAAGGGCGGCGTGTTGCTGTCGCCGGACAGCGGTGTGCTGGAAGGGATCACCCGCAAGACCGTGTTGGAACTTTCCGCCGACCTCAATATCGATGGCCGCCTTGCCCGCATTACCGCCGATCAACTGCGCGGTGCCGATGAGGTATTTCTGACCTCGACGGCGGGCGGCATCATGCCGGTCAAAAGCATTGACGGAAACGCCGTCGGCGACGGCGCGCCGGGGCCGGTGACGCAGCGACTAACCGAATTGTACTGGAAGCTTCACGGTGACGCGGCGTTGACGACGCCGGTGAACTATCAGTTAGCAGAGGGTCCGTTGGTAGAGTCCTAGCCGAGCCCCTTTTTCACCGCGCCGGCCTCTTCCATCAGCTGTTGCAAGCCTTCGTAAGGCTGCGCGCCGACCAGGCTTCGGCGGCCGTCGGGGCCGTTGCTGACAAATGTCGGCACCCCGGTGACGCCGTAGCTGTGAGATTTGGCCCAGTCGGCGTCGACGGCGTTTTTGAAGCGGCGCTCGTCGAGCACGGCGCGGGCCTCAATGTCGTCAAGCCCGACCGATTTGACGACATCGATAATCACGTCGACATCGCCGACGTTGCGGCAATCGACGAAATAGGCTTCAAAAAATTTGTCATGGATGGCGTTGCCGCCGGGTTGTGTTTCGGCCCAGGTGCCGATTTCCTGGGCAAGGCGGCTGTTATAGGTATGGCTGCGCACGCTATAGGGCAAGCCTTCGGCGTCCATCAGGCCCTTCATGCGGGTGTTCTTGGCCTCAATCTCTTCCGGCCCGCAGTGGAATAATTCCCGTAACGTCCGTCCCTCGGCCGGGGTTTCCGGGTGCAGCGGGAAATGCACCAGTTGAACGGTGATGTCGTAGTCCTGTTTCAGCATTTTGACCCGGTTATCGCCCAAATAACACCAGGGGCAGACGTAATCGGTGAAGACTTCCAGGGTGATCGGCTCGGCCATCAGGACAATCCTTTGTTGCGGGTGACGTTATTTAATCTAGGCGGCAATTCCGGAAATGCAATTTTGAATTTCAACAACGCCGGTCACGACGTTGATGACGAAAGCCGCCGCTGGTCACCGCCATGGTTGATCCTGATCAAGGCGCTCCCCCGATATTTCACCTATTCTGGAGCCACGATCAACATCAGTTCATGATGTTCGCGATGGAAATTCTAGGAACGGTACTCGTTATTATGAACATAGCCGTGATCTTGCCGCTGCTTTTTATCGTTGCGGTTCTGGCTTTCACCTTTGTCCTGATGATCGCAACCGCGGTTTGGGACAGAGCCCCCAGCAGGACTCTTGAGCCCGTTAATCAGGGCCACATGACGGCCAGTTAAGATCCGACCTTCGTCCGGGCAATGATGCGTGTCCTCCCAAGGATTCAGCCTTCCTTGGGATCGAGTGATATAAGGGCCACCCATGAGGTGTGCCTTGAAACGTATCGCTGTCCTTGCTGTCCTTATCATTGCCGTGACGCCCCCGGCGTGGGGGTTCCATGAACTTGATTACGGCCCGATCCGCACCGAGGTGATCGACGAAGTGACCGGCAGAACCCGGTGCCTGGACGCGACCCCGGAGGCGCAACAGCAATTCCCGCGCTTCCGCCAACTTCAGCAAGAGTAGGAAAAAAAGAACCCGCGATCTGCAATTGGAACAGCGTCAACTTGCCAAGGCTCAGGCGTTGCAGCAGCAGCGGCTGGCAAGGGAGCAGTCCGATATTGTTGCGCAGGAACTCTCCAGGCAACAGGATTTTGCCCTCCGCCAGGCATTAAGCCAACGCCAGCCGGGGTTGAGCGCTGAAAGAAGCGCCACAATCCAGGAAGGATTGCTGCGCCAGGACCTGGAGGCGAAACGGCGCTGCGATCAGGCCCTGGAAAGCGGCCTGCTGCGCAATCAGAACCTGTTGGAACAGCAGTTGGCGTTGCCCCGCGCCGACCTTCTCGACGACCAAAAGGCGCTCAAGCTGCGCCTTAAAAAGGACCAGCAGGGGCAATAGCCCCCCACGGCGGCGTCCAACCAGGCCGCGATCCGTTCGCTGGGCAATTGATCTGCATCAACGACCGAGATCGTTAGAGCTGCTAGCCTGTGGGCGAGGCTGCCGCGCTCGTCCGACACGTTGGCTTTTGAGTGTGCTGGGCAGGTGCGGTTGTCTGGGCGTGTGCCCGAGTGCGCGTCAGATCGTTTTTATCATGATCTAAATTAAAGGGAGTGACGGCCATGATTTTACGTTACGTATTTGCAGCTCTTCTGATCGTTGCCGGTTTAACCGGTTCGGTCTTCGCAGACAGTTATGGTGACCTTAAGTTGTACAATACCAAAGGCAATTTCAATGAGGTGAAAGAGGCGGTCGCGGACGGCATCCTCAACCGCGGTTTTGTGATCGACTACCACGGCTTTGTTGGCAACATGCTGAAGCGCACGGGGAAGGACGTCGGTAGCGCGAAGGCCTTGTACAAAGACGCCGAATTCTATCAATTCTGTTCCGCGAGCCTGACGCGAAAAGCGATTGAAGCCGATCCGCGCAACATCGGGTATTGTCCCTATGTCGTCGTGGTCTATGAGCTGGCGTCCACCGCTGGCACGGTCCATGTCGGCTACCGGCAACCTGGAATGGTCGGTTCAGCGGAATCGAAGGAGGCGATGGCGACCATCGACAAATTGCTCGATGATATAGCCCGCGAGGCGACAAAGTAGTCGGAGCGGGGCGCGGCCTCGGCCTCGGTTCGAAATGTGTGAAGGGGGCCGCGATACGCTACGGTCGAGTCCATAGCCGGCTCGGGCGCTGACCTCGGCAACAGTTGGTGCTGCCGTGAAGCGGGTTTACTGACGGCTAAAAGGCGCCCAACCCGCGCCTTAAAAAGGACCAGCAGGGGGGGAGGGGGGAGGCGGGGTTATCTCGCGGTGTTTAGCCCCAAACCCCTTTATAATCTAAAAAATTCCTCAAAAACATTGACATTACGCCCATAATCGGGTATATATACCTTTTTATACGGCTTGAAAGGCATGTGTTCGTGTTCGCGTCAATTTTCCCGGAACAGGCTGGCGAGGCTGAAATCGTCGTCGTTGTAGGGATGGTTTGCGTCGGTAAACAGCGTGATGTCGTTCTTCAACGACAGAAACTCTCTGATCGTGCGCAGGGTCTGCTTGTCGATCTCGAAGGCGCGATGAAACTGTTCGAAAACCCTGTGCCCGCCTTCCTTGATGTTGCCGTCGGCCAACATGGTGTCGTAGAGGTTGATCAGCACCGATATTTTCTGGGAATAGCTCAACACCGGCGTCAGCTGTTCCAGAAATTCGGAAAGGTCGGTGGCGGCGGCATGGGCGAAGGCGGTCTTGGTCATGGTGGCCAGGTGCGCCTTCGAAAATTTGCCGGACTCGACAAGTTGGCCGAACAGGGTCAGCCATTCGGCGCGTTCCTGCACCGACGTCTTGCCGTCGGATTGGATCACGTAGGCAATGGCGACGGCGAGGCCAAAAAGCGGCGTGATCGGGCTGTCGTTCATCGTCGTCCTCCTCAACACCAACGCACGATAGCGCCCTTTTCAGGCGTACGGAACCAATGAGCGGGGCAAAATGTAGACATTTGTTTACGTTTGTAGACGGTTGCTTACATTTTTTTGAGGATTTTCCATAATGCCGGGCCGCGGCGCCGTGATCTTGAATTGCAACGAAACCGGATTCGTTGCATGGTGCCGGGCGTCCGAAACTTCGAATTACGAAACCGCCACCAAGACGGAACGGACCGAGGGTGTTGTTTGGGTGTTCTACTACAAGGGGGAGATGAGACGTGTTTAAACGAACAGGAATAGGCGGGCTTTGCCTGGCGGTTGTAATCTGGATGCTGCCGGGTTCGGCCCAGGCGGCGGGCTTGAGCGACGGCAACACGGCCTGGATTTTGACATCGACGGCGCTGGTTTTATTCATGACGCTGCCCGGTCTGGCGCTGTTCTACGCCGGTCTGGTGCAATCGAAAAACGTGCTGTCGGTGATGATGCATTGTTTCGCCATTGCCTGCCTGGTGTCGGTGTTGTGGCTGGCGGGCGGCTATAGCCTGGCTTTCGCCGAAGGCAACGCCATCGTCGGCGGGTTGTCGAAAGCTTTCTTGTCGGGTGTCGGTAAGGATGCGCTAGTCGGCGATATCCCCGAGAGCGTCTTTTTCATGTTTCAGATGACGTTTGCCATCATTACGCCGGGGCTGATTGTCGGCGCCTACCCGGAACGCATCAAATTCAGCGCCGTGCTGCTGTTCAGCGGCCTGTGGCTGATTCTGGTCTACGCGCCGATCACCCATTGGGTCTGGGGCGGCGGCTGGCTGGCCAAGATGGGGGTCATGGATTTCGCCGGTGGCTTGGTGGTGCACGCCACCGCTGGCACGTCGGCCCTGTTGCTGGCCTATATGTTGGGCGCCCGCAAAGGCTTTCCCTCCGGCTTAAGGCCGCCCCACAATCCGGGCATGTCGATGATTGGCGCGGCGATGTTGTGGGTCGGCTGGTTCGGTTTTAACGCCGGCAGCGCCTTGGCCGCCGACACCTCGGCCGGGATGGCGATGCTGGTCACGCATATCTCGGCGGCGACGGCCTCGTTGGTGTGGATGGTGATTGAATGGGTGAAGTTCGGCAGACCCAGCCTGATCGGTATCATTACCGGCATGGTCGCGGGGCTGGCGACGATCACGCCGGCGTCGGGCTTCGTCGGGCCGTTGGGCGGCTTGTGTATCGGGCTTGCCGGTGGCCTGCTCTGTTATTGGGCGGTCCATCTGGTCAAGTCCTCCTGGAAAATCGACGATTCCCTTGATGTTTTCGCCGTTCACGGCGTCGGCGGCATTACCGGCACCTTGTTGGCCGCCGTGTTCGGCGTCGCCTCGCTCGGTGGCGCCGGGCTGGCCAAAGGCGTCAGCATGGGTCAGCAGTTCGGCGTTCAGACCATCGGCGTGATCGCCACCGTCGCCTGGTCGGTGGTGCTGACGTTCATCATCGTGAAAATTACACAGGCGATGGTTGGACTTCGGGTTAGCGATGATGAGATCACCCAGGGCCTCGACATCACCGCGCATGGTGAGAGCGGGTACAGCTTATGAGGCGAGAGGCGAGGACGGGCGTTAGCCCGGACCGGGACGAAGTAGGAAGGATTCAATGACATGAAACTGGTAATGGCCATTATCAAACCGTTCAAGCTGGATGCCGTGCGCGAGGCCCTGACTGAATTGGGGGTGCAGGGGCTGACGGTGTCGGAAGCCAAGGGCTTCGGACGCCAGAAGGGGCAGACGGAGATCTATCGTGGCGCCGAATACAAAATCGAATTCGTGCCCAAGGTGCGGATCGATATCGTCATCGACGACGGCGATGTGGAAAGGGTCATGCACGCCATCCGCGACGCCGCCAACACCGACAAGATCGGCGACGGTAAAATCTTCGTGCTTGATGTCGCCGAAGCCATGCGGATCAGAACCGGCGAGACCGGCTCCGATGCCATATAAAAATATCCTGGTCGAAACCAACGACGGCGTCGGCGTAATCACGCTCAACCGTCCCGACGCCATGAATGCGCTTTCCGACGCCTTGATGGAGGAATTGACGAAGGCCCTGGACGACTTCGAGTCCGATTCTGACATCGGCTGTATCGTCATCACCGGCTCGAAGAAAGCCTTCGCCGCCGGTGCCGACATCAAGGAGATGCAGTCCAAAAGCTACATGGATGCCTATCTGGATGACTTCATTACCCGCAATTGGGAACGGGTGACGACGTGCCGAAAGCCGGTGGTCGCGGCGGTCTCGGGCTATGCGCTTGGCGGCGGTTGCGAGTTGGCGATGATGTGCGACTTCATTATCGCCGCCGATACCGCCAAATTCGGGCAACCGGAAATCACCCTGGGCGTTCTTCCCGGCGCCGGCGGCAGCCAGCGGCTGACGCGTCTTGTGGGTAAGTCCAAAGCCATGGATATGTGTCTGACCGGCCGCATGATGGATGCCGAGGAAGCCGAGCGCGCCGGTCTGGTCAGCCGTATCGTGCCCGCCGATACATTGTTAGAGGAAACCCTGAAGGCGGCGGCCAAGATCGCGGCGATGTCGCTGCCGGCGGCGATGATGGTCAAGGAAGCCGTTAACCGGGCTGAGGAAACGACGCTGGCCGAAGGCATTCGGTTCGAGCGCCGGCTGTTTCATGCCGTCTTCGCCACCGAAGATCAGAAGGAAGGCATGGACGCCTTTGCCTCCAAGCGCAAACCCGACTGGAAGAACCGCTAAAGCAAATCCCGAGCGGATGGTTACATCGGCGGCGACGCATTTGCGCAACAAAAAGCAAATCCCGAGCGCTAACGCTTGCGGGCTAATGTCAGGCCATCGCCGAGCGCGACGATGCTAAGAGTGATGCGGGGGTCGTTGGACAACGCCGTATTAAAGGCGCGGATGGCATTGGTGTTGTCGTCGTCGCGGCTGGCATCGATGACGCTGCCGCCCCAAAAGATGTTGTCGATGGCGATCAGGCCGCCTTGGTGGATGAGGTCCAGGGCGCGTTGGAAATAACCCAGGTAGTTGGGTTTGTCGGCATCGATGAAGACAAAATCAAAGCTGCCTTTTTGACCGTCGGCGATCAGCTCATCCAGGGTCTCCAGGGCCGGGCCGATGCGCAGATCGATTTTTCCGCCGACACCGGACGCCTCCCAAAAAGGTTTGGCGTGGGCGGTAAATTCTTCGGAGATGTCGCACGCGATCAAGGTGCCGTCATCGGGTAACGCCAACGCCACGGACAACGCCGAATAGCCGGTGAAGGTGCCGATTTCCAGGCACTTGCGGGCGCCGATGAGTTCTATCATCAGGGCCATGAACTGCCCCTGTTCGGGACCGATCTGCATGCCGTGGTGGGGCCTGGTGGCAGTATCTTCGCGTAATCGGCGAAGCACGTCGGGCTCGCGCAGTGATACAGACAGCATGTATTCGTGCAAGGCGTCGTTTAGTTGTGTAAAGCGGGGCATGGTTGGATGTCCAGTTGTTTTAGGAATGGAGAGAGCGCTTCAATGGCCTTACTGCATGATGGCGGCGAGATCGTCTTCCGTGGCTTCCGGGGGCGGCGCGGCGCCGGCCTGATGGTGGATTATCTTCCACTGACCGTCTTCATGCACGAAGATGTTTGTCGCTACCAGGGTTCCTTGATCGAGAACCTCGTAGCAAAGGACGCAGGCAATATCGCCGAAGACCCGAACCGTCGGATTCTTGCAGGTAATGTTGGTCGGCGGCGCATTGCTGAGAATGGCTTCTATGCTTTCCATGACCTCATCGCGGCCGATCAGCGGCTCCCAACCGGGATGAATGCAGGTAATCGACGTATCCCTGGCCCAAATATCCCCCATGGCGTCGAGGTCCCGGTTGGCGAAAGCCAGATAGAAGGCGTCGTTAGCAAAAAGAACGGCGGCATGTGCGGGCATCGGCTCGGTCGATCCTTAAAAATAGAAAAACAGTCTAGCGCGGAGAAGCGCCTCATGGCTATTTAGCAGAAAGACTCTAAGCTGAAAATGCGCGAAAATGCATGACAGAAGCATAAACCGTCTGTAGTCAGGGTGTTCATGATGGCCCAACAACCAGAAGGCACCGGGGCCGCCACCTTCTCGTTGGAGGTCAAAAGGGCGCTCGGTGGCGGGGATGGACCCGAGATATTGAGCGTCACCATTTCCAAGGTGCCGCTTACGGCGCGGCTTTCCGCCGGAACCGATCAGGGTAGCGGGATATGGTCGCTGACCGAAGCCGACCTGGAGGGGCTGACCTACTGGGTGCCGTCCGGCGGTTCCGGTGAGGTGGTCGTGTCGGTCAGCGTCGTCACCCGAGCCGCTCCCGATGATGCGGCCAGGCCGCCCCCGACGAACACCACGACCACCGCTTTCGGCATCGCCGTGCCGGCGCCTCCCGGTGAGCAAGACGAACCCGAACCTGAACCCGAACCCGAACCGCTATCTCCGCCAGTCCAAGAGCCGACCCTCGATGCCGTGCTGGGCGAGGCGATTGCGCTCGACATCGACACCGGCTTTTCGGATACCGGCGCCCCCAAAGACCTTCGTATTCTCATCAGCGGTGTGCCCCCCGACGCCCGGTTGACGGCGGGCGCCGACAACGGCGATGAAACCTGGACGCTTTCGGCGGCGGACCTGGTGGGGCTGAACATCCATCTGCCCCCTGGGGCCGGCGACGGTTTATTTCTCGGTATCGCGGTGACGGTGGCGGACAGCCTGGTGGCATCGGGAAGCCTGATGGTCGAGCGGGAGGAAGCCTCCAGCGAACCGGAACCGGAACCCATCGCGGAACCCGCACCCGTTGTCGACATTCCCTCGGAACCAATCGTCCTCACCGATATCGATGCCGCCCCGCCCTCCGGCTATCGGCCCATCGCCTATTGGAAACTGGACGAGGCCTCCGGCACCACCACCGCCGACCAAATCGGCGGCCATCATGGGCGGGTCTACAGTGCCGGGGATGGCGGCAGTCCCTTCGGCGCGATCGCCAGTTTCGACGGCGTCGATGATTACATTGAAGTTCCCCATAGCGCCGAAATGACATTGCCCGGCGGCACCTTCACGGTTTGGTTTAGCGCCTTTGCCACCGGTTCCGGGACCCTTGCCGCCAAGGGAGTCTCCGGGACAAACGGTCACTTCGCGCTCCGCATCGATAATGCCGTCCTCGAATTCGTGATCCAATCGCCGCATGGCCCTCATACGGTGGGCGGCGCATCCTTCGGCCCAAATGAGTGGAACCAAGTTACCCTGACCTGGGGGCCGAGGGGTCATAAGGCTTACATGAACGGCGAATTGTTCGGCGCCGATGACTATGTGGAGGGTCTCGCCGGAAACCAACGCCCGTGGATATTCGGCGCTGCCGAGACCGCTGATGCCCTTCAAACCATCGGCGATTTCTTTCATGGAGAACTGGACGACATCGCCATTTACGCCACCCCGTTTAATGCCGCCGAGGTTCGCGAATTGTGTCACATCGGGGTTAAGGGAATGATGACGGGCATGCTGACAGCCGATGTGGATTCGGCCCTCGATTTTTCCGCCATTCCCGCAGAGTTCTCTGGACCCGACAGTCTCGGCACCCTGGATAGCCCGGTCGATGCCGACCCGGAGCCATCTCCAGAGCCCTTCCTCGACCCCCTCCCTGGCTTGGATGAGTTCCCGGAAATCGAGGCGGGCGCCATTTCCATCGCCGAGGGCAACGATCTTATTTTGGAAGGCGGCGAGAAGGTCGAATGGTGAGCGAAGAATGAGCTCCGGCCAGTCCATCTACCACATGTGCACCGAAGCCGAATGGCAGGCGGCGGAGCAGCGCGGCGTTTATGCGGGTTCTTCCCAGGACGCCGCCGACGGCTTCATCCATTTTTCAACACAAAATCAAGTCGTCGTGAGCGCCGCCAAGCACCGTGCCGGACAATCCGGACTGGTGTTGTTGAGTGTCGATCCCGGGCTTCTCGGCGATGCCCTCAAATGGGAACCGTCGCGGGGCGGGGCCTTATTCCCTCATCTTTACGGACCGTTGCCGGTGGCGGCGGTGACAGGCATCGATAATTTGCCCGTGGGCGGCGACGGCCGGCACATCTTTCCCGCCGGTTTTTCTGGGCCGGAGGACCTTGAATGACCGGCCTATACTCTTGCGTTTGGCCGTTGCTCAGCCGCCTCGATCCCGAGACCGCCCACGGCCTTGCCATCTTCGCGTTGAAACGCGGCCTGGTGCCGAGTGCCAGGCGCATCGATGAACACCGTCTTCGCCAAACCCTGTGGGGCATGGATTTTAGCAATCCGGTCGGTCTTGCCGCCGGGTTCGACAAAAACGCCGAGGTCGTTCAAGCCATGTTGGGGCAGGGCTTCGGCTTCGTCGAGGCCGGAACCGTCACGCCGAAACCCCAGACCGGCAACCCCAAACCGCGGCTGTTCAGGCTGACCGGTGACGGCGCCGTGATTAACCGGATGGGGTTCAATGGCGCCGGTCAGGACGTCTTCCACCGCAATCTGGCGGGCGTCAAAACCAGACCCGGCCCGGTCGGCGTCAACCTTGGCAAGAACGCCGCCAGCGTCGATGCCGCCGCCGATTATACAGCCGGGGTCAGGGCCTTGGCCGGGCTTGCCGATTACCTGGTGATCAACGTCTCCTCGCCCAACACACCGGGCCTGCGGGCGCTGCAAAGCCGGGACCAGCTTTCGGAACTTCTCGACGCCGTCAGGGCGGCACTCAGGGCCGTCGCCCCGTCGAACCCGCCGCCGTTGCTGCTGAAGGTGGCGCCGGACCTTACCGACGATGATAAGCGCGACATCGCCGAGGTGGCGCTTGAACAAAAGCTGGATGGCTTGATCGCCACCAACACCACCATCGACCGGCCGGCCGGTCTCACCGATGCCAACCGCATCGAGAAGGGCGGGCTCAGCGGTCGGCCCCTGTTTGATGCCTCGACCAAGGTGCTGGCGGATTTTTACCGCCTCACCGATGGCCGCCTGCCATTGATCGGCGTCGGCGGCATTGCGTCCGGCGCCGATGCCTATGCCAAGATCCGGGCCGGCGCCTCGCTGGTGCAGATTTATACGGCGCTGGTCTTCGAAGGCCCCGGCCTGGTCCGCCGCATCAACACCGAGTTGGCCGATCTTCTGGCCGGCGGCGGCTTCGCCCACATTAACGAGGCGATCGGCGCCGACCACCGCTAATCCTTTTTAGCCGGTACGCCGATTCGGTTGCGGATCAAGGCGAATACGGCCGGGCCAGCGATCGCCAAGAGCAATATTCTGATCAGGTGGTGGGTGGACACGAACGCCGTGTCGATGCCCATGGCCAGGCTGATTAGGGTCATTTCCGCCAATCCCCCCGGTGAGAACGACAACCACAACGCCTGGAACGACAACCCGGTAAAGCGCGACAGCCCGAAGGCGGCGGCGGCGGCCAGCAACAGCATGAACGTCGTCACCCCGACGCTGAGTAACATCGTATTCAGGACTCGCTTCACGTGCAGGCCGACAAAACGGCATCCCAGCCCGGTGCCGATCACCACTTGCGACAGGATGACAATTTCGGATGGCGGTTTCGCCGACGTCAGTCCGGCCAAATGGACGCCAGCGGAAAAGAACAGCGGCCCCAGCAGGGAGGCCGCGGGAATCCGGAGCGCCTTGGCCACCGGATAGCCTAGCGCACACGCCGCCAGGATGGCGAAATCCGACCCGGCGATGGCGGCGGCGGAGCCGACCCCTTGAATAATGTCCCCCGGTACATAACCGTGGAAGAAGCGGAACCAGATTGGGATCACCAGCACCGTCACCATGATGCGAATGGCGTGGATGAGCGAGATTTGGCGTTCATCGCCACCCATTTCGGCGCCCATCAGCACCATCGTGGCGAAGCCGCCGGGGGCGGCGGAAAAATAGGCGGTCACCGGATCAAAGCCGGCAACCCGGTTGAGGAACACCGCGACCACCGCCGCCAGGAACATGACGAAGATGACCAGCGTCGTCATGGTCAGCCACCAATGGCCGACGTTATCCAGCACATCCGGGGTGAAGGCGCTGCCGAGCATGATCCCGAGCACCGCGATCATCAGATGACGTAACCGCCCCGGCGGCTTCAGCGGCGCCCCGGCCAACGCCGCAATGGTGGTAACGACCATGGCCCCGATCATCCACGCCAAGGGTATGGTCAGCCAATTGAACAGAGCCCCGCCAATGGCGGCAAAGATCAGCGTCAGCGAGGCCCCGAAAACCAGTTTTGGGTTGAACCTCAACAATGCCGGGAGGGTCACGGCAGGAACTGTTCTTTGACGATGCGCTCCTCAAGGTCGTGTTCGGGGTCGAACAGTAAGGTGACGGCGATTGAGGTGTCGTGGCGGACGCCGACCCGGGCGACGTCCCGGACCTCGGTAAAATCGGCGGTGGCGCTGACGGATCGCACTTTAGGCTCGATCACCTCGAAGGTGACCTTGGCGGTTTCGGGCAACAATGCCCCACGCCAGCGCCTGGGTCGGAACACGCTGATCGGCGTCAATGCCAATAACCCGGTGCCGATGGGAAGGATCGGGCCGTGCGCGGAAACGTTATAGGCGGTCGACCCGGCCGGCGTCGCCACCAGGGCGCCGTCGCAGATTAATTCGGCCATGCGTTGGATGCCGTCGATCCCGATCTTCAACTTGGCGGCCAGCCGGGTCTGACGCAGCAGGGAGACTTCGTTGATGGCCAGCGCCTGGTGTTCGTTGCCGGCGGTGTCCGTGGCCGTCATCTTGAGCGGATGAACCGCGACCGGCTCGGCGGTGGCCAGGCGCTCCAGCAAGCCGTCCTCGCTGAAGGTATTCATCAGGAAGCCGATGGACCCCCGGTTCATGCCGTAAATCGGCTTTTTTCTTGGCATGTGATGATGCAGGCTTTCAAGCATGAAGCCATCACCGCCAAGCGCGACAACGATATCGGCGGCGTCTGGCGAAACCGTCTTATAGCGCCCATTAAGGCTGGCAAGGGCCGCCTGAGCTTCGTCACCGGCGGCGGCGACAATGGCGATGGTCTTGAATTTCATCGGCTTGATTTCCTTAGGTGCGTCTTAGTCGTACTTTTTTCCTGTAAAATCAAGGTGGCGTTGGCGTTTCCGACGTTATGGCAAATCTCAAAATAAATGTCAGCAAACGTCTACATTTGTCTACAGATGTCTACATTTCGAGGCCAGATCAGCCTGATTTAGGCCAAAAACAGGATTAATTTACCTCATATTCACGGTTTAAAAGAGCAATACTGAATATAAGCCTAATAAAGAGGTTTGTCAAGGAGGAAGAAAAAAGCCGGGAACCAACGGTCAAATTGTTGGGGGCCAACGCCCCGGGGCAAGGCGTTTAGCCTGCCCTGGTCAAGGCGCCGCCTTGGCGGGCGATCCGGGGTGCCGGGATCGTTAGCCGTCGCCTGGGAGGTGCTCAGGCGGCATCAATCGAGATAGTCGGTCGAATCGACGTCGTGGTCGCGGGTCATGGCCATGGGAATTAAAACGGCCGCCGCTACCATCAGCAATCCTGCCGCCATTAAAATTTCACCTAAGTTTTCCATCATCATTACTCCATATCCCTTAAATTATTTTATGTTCATGGTGCCTGGGCCGAAGCCGGCTCAGGCGGTTTCTCCGCCGGCAATCAATTTTACGGTCATGCCGAGCAGGGCGACGAGGGTAAAGATGGCGAGATAGGGATCCCCGAGAGGCAGCGGCGAGAACAGGCCGCACCACGAATCCCAGCTTTCGATGATGAGTGTCTGGAACGTGTAAAACATGTTGTAGCTCCTTTCGGTAACACCGCCGCCGTAGCTTTCGCCGTAGGCCGGTTGTTTTGCGTCCCACCGTTTCCAGTGGTTTGCCTTTTCGAGGGAAACCGGATGTCCCGTTACCGAGGTGGTAGTAGGCATCCGCCCGCGACTCTCAAGCGCAACTGTAGGTCATAAAGGATACCGGGGAAGTGATCGCGGTCACTTATATGGAAAAAAACCACCAAGGGGCCATAAGCCGCCCGCCCCGGCTGTTTCCACGGTTACAGTGGTTGTTAAACGTGTTCACATGGCGTTCAAAAAGCCTTCATTCGTCCGTTACACGCAAGGGCGATGATGATCGTGTGGAAACGTCACGGAATCAGAAAAAAATGGAATCGCCGGACATCCCGCAAGTTCTCGCTGAAATCGCACAGTTTATTGACGTCTACGGATCTCTGATAAGAATGACCGCGTTGATCTTCGCCGTCGTCGCCGTGAGCGTAATGATCAAGACGGAACCCGCCCCGATTCCAAACGAGGATGACAACCAAGCCTCGGTTTCTTAAACGCGGCCCCTTATACGCCCTTATTCTTTCGCGACTCCGAACCCTATCTTCACCTTAGGCCGTTAATCAGGTATACTTCCGCAGAACAGCAAACGCTTCCTTAGCGATCCGGAAAATGTCTTTTTATTGTTAAATGGAGAAAATCCGATGACAACGGTAGAGCAATTGCTCGATAGAAAGGGCCACGGTGTGAGTTCGGTCGGCCCGGACGATAGCGTTTCCGATGCCATCAAGGAAATGGCCGTCAAGGACATCGGCGCCTTGGTGGTCATGGACGGCGAAAATCCCGTCGGTATGTTCACCGAACGCGATTATGCCCGCAATGTGTACCTGAAGGGGAAGTCATCGCCGAAAACGCCGGTTCGTGATGTTATGACGGCTCCGGTCATCTTCGCCAGACCCGAACAAACCATCGATGAATGCATGTCGGTGATGACCAGGAAACGGGTGCGCCATCTTCCGGTTATGGACGACGGCGTCTTGATCGGCATGGTGTCGATCGGTGATCTGGTTAAAACCGTTATCGAAGAACAGCAACACACCATCGAGCAACTTGAGGAGTACATCCACGGCTAGAGCATTTCCGGTTCACTTGCGTTCACCTAAAATGCTCTACGCCTTTGTTTTAGACGCAAATTCGTCGTCGCGGATGTAACCATCCGCTCGCGATTTGCACCAGCGGAAGCATATCTTCGCCGGCACCGGCGGCCTTAATCCCGCGGGCTTTGCTCGCGGACCATGGTCGTGCCGCACCGGCGGCATTCGACTTTTTCGACATCGCCGGCGTCGCCGAAGCCATAGGTCACCTCAATGACCCGGAAATCGTGAAATCCGAGACGGCACTGGAGTTCTTGCAAGATGCCGAGCAGGTCCATGGTTTGATGCCTTTTGGCGGGACTTTGTTACTGCTCTTTGAATTCACATTCGGCGCGAAGGGCAGCCTTAACAGTTGCATGACCCCAATGATAGCCTGAACAGCAAAGCGGCGGGGAAAAATCAGCCGCCGGTGACGCTCATGTGGCGGGTCAGGGCCGGGCCGCCGTTGTCGCGGTCGATGACGAAATCGTGGCCCTTGGGCTTGCGGGCGATGGCGTCATCAATGGCGGCGTCGAGAACGTCGTCGGCTTCCGAGGCGCGCAACGGGGTGCGCAGGTCGGCGGCGTCGTCCTGGCCCAGGCACATATACAGCGTGCCGGTGCAGGTCAGCCGGACGCGGTTGCAGCCTTCGCAGAAATTGTGGGTCAGCGGCGTGATCAGGCCGAGCTTGCGACCGGTTTCCTTGATCGAGACATAACGCGCCGGGCCGCCGGTTTTATAGTCGATGTCGGTCAGCGTGAAGGTTTTTTCCAACCGTTCGCGGACCTCGGACAGCGCCAGATATTGTTCGACCCGGTTGCCGCCGATGTCGCCCAGGGGCATGGTTTCGATCAGGGTCATGTCGTGGCCTTCGTCGCCGCACCAGCGGATCAGGTCTTCGATCTCATCATCGTTGAAGTTTCGCAGCGCGACGGCGTTGATCTTGACGGCGAGGCCGGCGTCCTTGGCGGCGCGGATGCCGGCCAAGACCTTTTCAAGGTCGCCCCAGCGGGTCAGCTTCTTGAACTTTGCCGCATCCAGGCTGTCCATCGATACGTTGATGCGCTTGACGCCGCAATCGGCCAGCTCGACCGCGTACTTGGTCAGCTGGCTGCCGTTGGTGGTCAGCGTCAGTTCGTTGAGCACGCCGGATTTCAGGTGCCGGGACAGGTTTCTGAACAGGCTCATGATGTTGCGCCGGACCAGGGGCTCGCCGCCGGTGAGGCGGAGCTTTTTCACCCCTTTGCGGATGAAGGCCGAGCACACCCGGTCCAGTTCTTCGAGGCTGAGGACATCGGCCTTGGGCAGGAAGGTCATGTCTTCCGACATGCAGTAGACGCAGCGGAAATCACAGCGGTCGGTCACCGACACCCGTAAATAGCTAACCTCGCGACCGAAAGGATCGATCATCCGTCTTTTCCTCCTTGTCCTTTTGCCCCTGGCTTTGCGCCCTTGATGCTTCTGGCGGGGGCTAACCCTTTTTCTTTCATGTCCTGGGCCGCTGATTGGCGCAATTCTTCGCGTTCGCGCAGGTAATCGTCGGTGGTCCGAGGCGCCGGCCGGGCGGCGGACGCCATCGGGTGTTCGTCTTCTTCGGCCAACGCGATGACGCGGCAGTCGTCGCACATCTTCAGCCGGTCGGTGCCGCCCTTATTCTGAAACATGGGGTGGTCTTGCAGTTTTTCAACCATCGCCTCGACGGAAGATTTGGCGCCAAAGGCCTTGCCGCAGCGGATGCACTCAAAAGGGTCTTCTTCCTTGATGATTTGGGCTTCACGGGCGGAGCTAAGGAAGCTCAGGCGCGGGGTCAGGGTGATGACTTTTTCCGGACAGGTGTTGCGGCACAAACCGCACTGTACGCAGGCCTCTTCGGTGAAGCTGAGTTGCGGCTTTTCTTTGTTGTCGCGAAGCGCCCCGGTTGGGCACGCCCCGACGCAGGCCAGACACACCGTGCAGCCGTCGATATCGACGTTGACGGCGCCGAAGGGCGCACCGGCGGGTAAGTCGATGGCGTCGACCGGGGTGCGCGCCGCCTTGTGCAATTCGGCCAAGGCCAGCGACATGATCGAACGCTTGCGGCCCATGGCAAGGAAGTCGGCGTCGGCCATGCCGGGTAAGGCGTTAAGCCCGTAGAGGCGTCTTTCCAATGCGTCGGGGTCGGTGTCTTCGATGACCTCAAAGCGTCCGGAGCCATAACCGAGGCCGTCCAGCACCGTTTCCGCCAGCGCCAATTCGCCGTCCAGCAGGGCTTTTTCGTCGGCTTTTTGAGGCGCCAGCAGGATCAGGACACGTTCCGCGCCGTAGGCTGCGGCGGCGAACAGAAAATCCAGCCCGACTTGGGTGACCTGATTGACGGCGAACGGCAGTACATTGGCCGGCAGGCCGCCACCGCCACGCGCCATGGCGTCGATGATGTCGTCGCCGAAGCCGGTGTCATGGACCAGCAGGATCGGCGATGCGCCATCGGCCTTGCGGTAGGTGCGGACAACGGTGCGCAGGCGTTGGAACAGGGTGTCGCCGGCGGGAAGCGCGTAGCGCGCCGCGCCCGTTGGGCAGACGCTGGCGCAGGTGCCGCAACCGGCGCAGACGTAAGGGTTGAAATCGACCTTGTCGCCGTCGGGGGTGATGGCGCCGGTCGGGCAGCTGTCCAAACACCGGGTGCAGCCGGTGATGGTCGCCCGCGAATAGGCACAGGTGGCGGCGTCGTAATCGACGTAGCGGGGCTTCTCGAACGTGCCCACCATGTCGATCAGTTCCATCATGGCTGCCGCGATCAGGGCCGGATTGCCGGGGTCGGGGTTGTAATAACCGTCGCGCTTGTCCGGCGCCGTGAATAGCGCCGTGCCGCCACGAAGATCCAGAATCAGGTCGGCTTCGGAAACGCCTTTTTGCCTGGTGGCGTCAAACGTTAGTGATTTTCTGGAGGATGCGGCCGCGGCGGCGAAGCCTTCGACCGAGACCTTGAACGCCCCCAGGTGGCCTTCGGCGCCGGTCACCCGGCCCGAGAATATCGGCACCTGCATCAGCGTCGGCGGCGTAATATCGCTTCCGGGTTCGAAAATCACGGTAACGTCGAGCCGGTCTGAAAGCTTTTTGGCCGCATCCAGGGCAGCCGCGTCCCGGCCCAGGATTATCAGCACCCCTTCGGATTCCATCTTCACCGAAGAGGCATCTTCGATGTCCAGGGCCGCTTCCGCCAGCAGCGCCGCCATCTTCGCCGTCATATTGGTTTTCTGGGTTTTTTTGTCGGTGGCGTCCCTGGACCAGCCGGCTTTCTCGCGGATGTTGGTGAAGCGAACACTCGGTTGATCCTCACCGGCCTCTGCCAGGGTTTCCAGAAACAGCGGCGCTTCCTGAGTGCAGGCGATGAGCAGCGCATCGGCGCCTTTGGCCCGGCGCTGGAATTCTTCGATCTGGGTCCGGCACAGGTGGCTGGCGACTTCCAGATCACCTTGGTCGGCGCCGCAGGCCTTGGCCAACGCCTTGGCGTCAATCGCCATCGTTCCCTCGCATGTGCATACGAGGACGTCTTTACCATTGAGCTTCATCAGAAGCATTCCCTCCCAGGTCGGGCCGGCGGTTTGACCACCTTAGCCCTGGTTCCAGGGGGCGTTACGCCACCCCGGACCGTCTTTTGAACTTTACTATTCCTCTATATTTAAGCGACGGTGGCCCTTTTGTCCGTAACTTTTTTTAGTTTTAATGTGCATGGGCCTCGATACGACCGGGAAAAAACACAGTATAATGCATGTTTAAACAGGGAGTTTTAGCATTGAACCAGTTAATGACCACCCGCGAGGTCGCCGAATACCTGCGCATCAAGGAGCGCAAGGTCTATGACCTGGTGCGGGATAACCGGATTCCGTGCACCCGGGTCACCGGCAAGTGGCTGTTTCCCAAACACCTGATCGACCATTGGCTGGCCACCGGCACCGAAATTCCGGACCGTGGCGGCGCGGCCCTGTCGACGCCGGCGGTCTGTGCCGGTTCCCACGACCCGCTGTTGGAATGGAGCCTGCGCGAATCCGGCTGCGAGCTGGCGATGATGCCGGGCGGCAGCCTCGACGGGCTCGACCGGCTGGCCAAGGGCGAGGCCATGGTCGCCGGGATGCACGTTTATGAACCGGGCACCGATAGCTATAATCAAGCCACTGTCGCCGCCGCCTGCAAGGGCCTGGGCGTGGTGCTGATCGAATGGGCGTGGCGCCGCCAAGGGCTGGTGCTGGCGCCCGGCAACCCGCTGGGAATTGGCGGCGTTAAGGACTTGGCTTTGAGGCAGGCGCGCGTCATCGCCCGCCAACCCGAGGCCGGCGCTCAGATTTTGTTTGAACACCTTTTGGCTGAGGCGGGGCTGGCCATGGCCGAGCTGGAGGTCCTCGCCCATCCGGCGATGAGCGAGACCGATCTCGGCCTTAGCGTTTTGGAGGGCAAGGCCGACGCCGGGCTGGCCGTCGCCTCGGTCGCCCATCAGTACCGGCTCGACTTCATCGAGTTGCATCAGGAACGCTATGACCTGGCGGTGCGCCGCCGCGATTATTTCGAGGCCCCGGTGCAGGCCCTGCTGGCCTTCGTGGCCACCGACGGCTTCAAGGACCGCGCCGCCGAGATGCCCGGTTACGACGTCTCCGGCCTCGGCCGGGTCGCCTACAACGCGCCCTGATTTAACGCCCCATCGTCCCGCAGGAAAAAAGAGGGGTCGAGGTCATGGCATAAATAACACTATTAAAATGTTAATGATATATAAATAACATTAAATTTGACGTATATAAAATAATAGACCATATTATATCTGTAATTTTGTAATCCCACGCCCCCACCGCCGGGGGCCGTTGCATTGCCCCCGGAGACACGCAGGAGAAAAAGGTGACGTTACTGGTTTATACCGCAAACAGGGTTAGCGACGGCGTCGTCGTTTTTCTTGCAGAAGACGACGGCTGGTTGGAAATTCCGAGGCCAAGCGGCGTCATCCGCGGTGCCGACATGGAAATGAGGATGAAGGCGGTGGCGGAAGCCGCCGAGGAAGCGGCGATTGTCGTCTCCCCTTACCCGATTGAGGTGACGGATGAAGGCGGTGAAATCCGGCCCGTCAGCCTGCGCGAGAGGATTCGCGCCTATGGCCCGTCCATCCACCCCGAATTCGCCAAGCAGTGGCCCATCGCCGACAAAGGATATTGAGGTAAACACTGATGTATCAATATGACGAATTGGACCAACGGTTGGTCGACGAACGGGTCGAGCAGTTTCGTGATCAAGTGGCGCGCCGGCTCGCGGGAGAGATCACCGAAGATGAGTTCAAGCCCTTGCGGCTGATGAACGGGCTATATTTGCAACTTCACGCCTACATGCTCAGGATTGGCATTCCCTACGGGATGTTGTCTTCGGTGCAGCTTCGCAAGCTTGCCCAAATCACCCGTAAATATGATCGTGGCTACGGCCACTTTACCACCCGTCAGTGCCTGCAGCTCAACTGGCCGAAGTTATCGGAAACGCCGGATATTCTGGCCGAATTGGCGGAGGTCCAGATGCACGCCATTCAGACCAGCGGCAATTCGTTCCGCAACGTCACCGCCGACCAATATGCCGGCGCCGCCACCGACGAGATTGAGGACTCGCGAATTTGGGCCGAGATTATCCGCCAGTGGTCGACCCTGCATCCGGAATTCTCGTTCCTGCCGCGTAAGTTCAAAATCGCCGTTACCGGCTCGCCCCATGACCGGGCCGCCGTCCGCTTTCACGACATCGGCATTGTCATCCACAAGGCCCCGGACGGTGAGGTCGGGTTCGAGATTCTGGTCGGCGGCGGCCTCGGCCGGACGCCCATGATCGGACAAACGATCCGCGCGTTCCTGCCCAAGAAGCATCTGCTTTCGTATCTGGAGGCGTTGTTGCGCATCTATAACCTGATGGGGCGGCGCGACAACAAATACAAGGCGCGGATCAAAATCCTGGTTTTCGAACTCGGCATCGAGGAACTGCAAACGCTGGTCGAGGACGAGTGGAACCGGAATAAGGACGGCCCCCTGGCCTTGCCGCAAGCCGAAATCGACCGCATCACCCGGCAATTCTCAGCCCCGCCCTGGCAGACGCCGGCCTCGGCCCCGAACCAGCCGGTGGGGGCGGTCCATGCGTTCGAGAATCCGGCGTTCGAGGATTGGGAGCGCGTCAACGTCGCCGAACACAAGCAACCGGGGTACGCCATCGTAAATCTTTCACTGAAGGCCTTGGATCGGGTGCCCGGCGACCTGACGGCGGCGGAAATGGATGCCGTCGCCGATCTCGCCGACCGCTTCAGTTTCGGCGAAATCCGGGCCAGCCATGAACAGAACCTGGTTTTTGCCCATGTCCGCCAAGACGACCTATTGCCGCTTTGGCGGTCCTTGGGCGTACTTGGTCTGTCGACCCCTAACCTCAATATGATCAGCGATATCATCTGCTGTCCGGGACTCGATTACTGCGCCCTCGCCAGCGCCCGGTCGATCCCGGTTGCTCAACGGATTTCCATGCGCTTCCAGGATATTAAACGCCAGCACAATATCGGCGAATTGAGGCTGAAAATTTCCGGATGCGTCAACGCCTGCGGACACCATCATGCCGGCCATATCGGCATTCTGGGTGTCGACCGTCAGGGCGAGGAATTTTACCAGATCACGCTGGGCGGTAACGCCGGTGAAAATGCCTCGATCGGTAAAATCATCGGCCCTGCGTTCGCGTCCGCCGATGTCGTCGATGCGGTGGAGGCCATCGTCGCCACCTATCTGGCCATCCGCGAGGTCGGCGAGACCTTCCTTGAGGCCTATCGGCGGGTAGGCGCCGCGCCCTTCAAGCAAAGACTTTATCCGGAGCCAAACCATGCCGTTGCTTAAAGACGGAAAACGGGTCGCCGACCCCTGGGTCCATGTCGCCGACGAGGTCGCGGTGCCGGCCACCGGGGCGGTGATTGTCGGCCTCAAGCGGTGGCGGCACGAACGCGCAAGCCTGCTGAAGCGGGGAGATCCCGTCGGCGTTAGGCTTAAAAGTATGCATACGGCGAGCGACGTGGCCGATGATCTCGACCACCTTGGCGTTGTCGCGCTGGCGTTACCGGTCTTTACCGACGGGCGCGCCTATACCAACGCGCGGCGGCTCAGGGAACGGCATGGATACCGGGGCGAAATCCGGGCCATCGGCAACGTCCTCCCGGATCAGTATCTGTTCATGTTACGCTGCGGCTTCGATGCCTTCGAAGTCCGCGCCGGCGACACGGAAAAGGATTGGGACAAGGCCGTCCAGGCCATCAGCGTCTTTTACCAGCCCGCCGCCGACGGCCGGGAAAGCGCGCTGTCGTTGCGCCATCGGACGCCCGGAGCATAAACAAAAAAAAGCGCGTGACCCGGGGAGGCCACGCGCATTTTTTTTCGAAACGTCTCAGTTCGTCAAACGGGGCCGAGCAGTTTTTTAAGATCAAATCCAGAAAGACTCAGCAACAGGACCTAAAACTTGTAGGTAAGGCCGATTTCCAGATCGTTCTGATACATCTCAAGTTCGATTTGGTGGGCTGTGCCACTACCACCTAAAGCAGTCACACTGGCGTGGTTGACGTTGGCACCGGTGATGTCGGCTGCAAATGCGTGGGTGAACGCAAAGTTAAGGTTCATGGCCGGAGAAATGGAATAGGTCGCGCCAACACTCAAGTGTGTGTTAACAACGGCCGGGGCCAGGATGTTGAAGAGCGTTTCCGTACCCTCGAAGGGGTCGGTGTTGTGAGCCACACCCGCACGCAGCGTCAAGGCATCGCTGTAGACGTACTGACCGCCAAGTTTGAAGATATTCACGTCCTGCCAGCCAAAGCCGACACCATTGTCGCCGCCGAGAGAATTTGCATTAGCGGTACCGCCCGCGCCCGTGTGAAACGGCCTAACGTTCGTGAGAGTGTTGGCAATGGAATCGACGGTACTGTAGAAAATACGTTTGTAATCAGCGTTGATGGTCAGCTTGTCAGTGGCCTTGTAAGACCCGCCAACGGTCACGGCAGGAGGGATGTCGAAGCCGCCTTGTTCAGCGAACAAGCCCTTATACTTGTCGAGCTTGGTCATCCACATTCTGCTTTGCGCGGTAAGACCCAAGGTCAACTTGTCGGTCGTTCTGTTCAACCAACCAACACGCACGCCGCCACCCCAGAAAAAATCGTGACCTCTGTTCGTCAGGTTGGCTGAATCCGATGAAATGGAGGCAAACCCTTGCAAGCCCTTAGCGGCAAAGCGCTGCATCGCAAAGGTCGGGGTGATGCCAATGGTGTTGCTTTTGTTCAGTTCAACGGCATAGGTGGCGCCAATGAAAGCCTGCGTCAGGTCAACGCCGGTACGGGGGTCGGTGCCGCCCGCAAAGACCTTAGAGTCATAATCCGTATTCATGCCGCCGTTGGCCGACAGGGTCAGGCCAAGGGAATAACTGCCCATGTCCCAGCTTGCACCCAAGGATGGAACCAAAAAGATGTTCGATTCACTTTCATGATCTTTGTCAGCGATGAAGACCTCAGCCCGTTTGGCGTCATACTGACGAATTGGTGAAAACAATGACAGGGCGCCATCGACGCGATTGCCAAGGCCGCGCATGCCCGCAGGGTTGTTGACCGCGGCTTGGGTGTCTTGCGGTGCGGCAACGCCGGCGCCCGCCATGCCTTTTGCGGCAGTGCCATAGCCATGCTGAAAATAACCCTCGGTGGCGTACGCGGGCTGCGCCAGAATGGCGGCGCCGCTGACCAGAACGGCGGCGGCGATCAATGTTTTTGTTTTGATGACGGACATTTTGGAAAATTCCCCCGAACGGTTGGCTTGGACCCTTAAAGCCGACCCCTTCACTCAAATGGTTAAACTCAAGGGTGATGGTATTTTATAAAACCCCACGTACTGTAGTATTATAGTACACAGGCCACACATTTAACCTGGGTGTTGCAAAATTGCATCATTCAGGGCTCCGTCGTCATTATCAGGGGAAACCCGGGTCTTTTCCCATCGGCGTGTGTAAGCAGCATGTACTACCGGATATCTGGCCACCGCCGTTAAAGTAAGCTAGATACCTAACGGGAATTCGAATGGATCGGAATTGCACCGGTCGCCAGGGTTCTGACAACAAGGCTTTAGACAAGGGGAACAGATCGCCATGAGCGAGGACGGCGCCAACACCAAAAGCATGAGCATCATCGTCACCAAGGGAACCCTGGATTGGGCCTATCCGCCCTTTATTCTGGGCACCACGGCGGCGGCCATGGACGTCAAGGTGACGATGTTTTTCACCTTTTACGGTTTGCAGCTTTTGAAAAAGAATCTGGACCACCTGCAGATTTCGACGCTCGGCAACCCGGGCATGGAGATGCCGTTGATGGGCATGCATATGACCATGCCCAACCTGATGTCGGCCCTTCCCGGCGTCGATGCCGCCTGTTCGGCGATGATGAAGAACCTGATCAAGAAAAAGGGCGTCGCCTCGATTCCGGAACTGCGCGAAGCCGCCATCGAATCCGATATTACCTTCATCGGCTGCCAGATGACCATGGACCTGTTTGAATGGGATAAGGACGACCTGATCGACGGCATTGAGATCGGCGGCGCCGCCACGTATATGGAGAACGCGTTGAAATCGGATATCAATCTGTTCATTTGATTGCAAGCGTCTTCGAGGCCGAAAAGGGCATAAGACCCTTAAGCCGGGCCGTCGGGTAAGAGTTTGGGGAGAAGATGGTGTCAGCAGCAACGGTCGATGCCGAGAACCAGCCGAAGCGCGCTTCGGCGAATCCGGTTTCGCCTTTGACGCGGCTGTTTTCCGTATGCAGCGCCGAGCAGGCGCGGGAGTTTTATACCCCGGTGCGCCGGTCGGTCCGCATTCACGGCCATTCCACCACCATCCGGCTGGAACAGGCGTATTGGTCGGTGATGGAGGACCTGGCCGAAAAGGAGGGAACCTCGATTGCCGGCCTGATTACCAAGGTTCACGACCATTGTCAGTTTTCGGATCAGAAAAATCGTAATTGCTCACCCTGGGTGTTCCGGAAGGATCTGCGGGTGGTGTTTTTCGCTAACTTGGCATCCA
>JAQBYB010000027.1 GCA_027624235.1 Pseudomonadota bacterium
CAGGCTGGCCCGGGCCAGCCCGCCCATGGCGCCGCGGGTGGCCATGGAGCGGATGAAAACGCCGTCGTCGCCGGTTAAACCGGTCATGCGGATGCGGTCGCCCAAAATGGCGCCTCCAGAAAACGGGCTCGACGGGTCAATGGCGACAATGCCGACCTTGCGGCCATCGGCGCGGATCGCCTGCGCCAGTCTGCAAACCAGGGTCGACTTGCCGCTACCCGGAACCCCGGTCAGCCCGACAACATGGGCGGACCCGGTGTGGCGGAAAATCTCGGTCATCGCCGCCCGGCTTTCAGGCTTGGCCGCCTCGGCCATTGAAATCAGGCGCGCAATGGCGCGGACGCTGCCATTCAACGCGGCCTTAACCAAATCCAGACCGTTATCTGTTCGAGGGGACTTGGAGGACTTGGCGGTCATCGCCCTTGCTCCCCGTGCATCAGCGATTGGAACAGATCGCGGTCGTCAATGACGCGCCGGGCCTTGAAGTCGGTCCTGGGGATGGCGTCCGAGGTGACGATTTCGACCCGCGCCCGGACGCCCAGGACCCGGCTGAGATCCTTTTCCGCCTGTTCGCGGAGCCGGGCGACGGCGTCCGCGCCCTGGGCGAAAATATCCTTGCCCGCATCCATGCGCACCAGCAGTTCGTCCATGGCGCCGTCGCGCGTGATGATGATCCGGTGTTCGCCGCCGTATCCGGGAAGTTCGTTCAAGACACCGTCGATGGCGCTGGGATAAATGTTTTCGCCGCGGACCTGGAACATGTCGTCGATGCGCCCGTAGATACCGTCGGGCAGGCGCGGATAGGTGCGCCCGCACGGATTGTCGGAACCGTCGGTCCAATGGGTCAGGTCGCCCGACACCAATCGGATCATCGGTTGCGATGTCCGCTCAAGGTGGGTGTAGACCGGCGTCCCCTGCCCGCCCCAACCGACCCGGGTTAGGGTGTCGGGATCGCAGACCTCGGTATAGACCATGTCCTGCCACAACAGCATCCCATCGGTTTCCTTGCTGCCGGCGGCGTTCATCCACGGGGTCATTTCCGCCATCGTGCCGGAATCGATCACCTGGGCCGCGTAGGCATCCTCAATCCGGCTTTTTATGCTCGGGATCGAAGCCCCGGGCTCGCCGGAGAAGAACAACAGATCGAGCCCGAAATCCTTTGGCTCAATCCCCTCGGCCAAGGCGGTTTCGGCAAGATGCAGGGCATAGCTGGGCGTTCCGTAGAACGCCTTCGGCTTGGTCAGTTGCAGCCACATGGCGGCGCGCGCCGTCATCCCCGCCGCCCCGGCGCCGAAGGGAAAACTTTTCGCCCGCAACCGCTCGGCCCCGATCAGCGTCCCCCACGACCCCATGTAGAGGCTGAACACGGTGCCGATGAAGATGATGTCGCCGGGCCTGAGCCCCATCCCCCACATGACGCGGGCCTGGTTGTTGGCGATGGTACGCCAGTCTTCGCGACCGATGGCGAACGCCGTCGGCCTGCCGGTGGTTCCGGACGTGCCGTGGATGTGGTGGACCTCGGACTCCGGGATGCACAGGTAATCGCCGAAAGGTTCGTTTTCGGCTTGGGACTGGCGCAACTCGGCCTTGGTCACCACCGGGACTCGCTCGAAATCCTCCAGGCTGTTGATATGGTCGGGGTGGATGCCTGCCTCGTCCCACTTGCGGCGGTAAAAGGGCGCGTTGTCGTAGGCGTAGTGCATGACCTCACCCAGCCGCTTGATGATCGCCGCCTCCCTGTCGCCCGGCGCCATCGTCTCGCGCTTGGGAAACCAATAGCGGCTGTCCGCTTCCGGCATATAGCCGGCGTCGTAATTGGGGGGAAAGGACCAAGATTCCATGATGCTGGGTCAATATGGCCTTAAGGCCTGCGCCAAGCCGCGTCCGGCGGCGACTTGACGGAGCGTGGAAACGATCTCGTCGGGAGCGGAGTCCTGCAACAGCACTTCGGCGACGCCGAGCTTTTTCAGTTTCACGACATCATCATCGGGGATAACGCCGCCGACGACGACTCTGATATCAGCGGCGCCCGCGGCCTTCAATTGTTTAAGAATTTCGGGGATGATGGTCATGTGCGCGCCGGACAGCAGGCTGACACCGAGAATATCGACATCTTCCTGGACCGCCGCCTGGACGACTTCCGCGGGCGTACGATGAAGCCCGGTATAGACCACATCCATGCCGGCATCGCGGAGGCTGCGGGCGACCACCTTGACGCCCCTGTCATGGCCATCCAGCCCGACCTTGGCCAGCAATACTCTAATGATGCCGGTTTCCTGTTTCACCGGATCCTTGCCTCCCTAATTTTTGCCAACGACGCCGATGCCGATCTTAAGGTATTCCTGGGCCATCTCCCAGTATTCCGGCGGCACGCGGTCGATCATCTGGTTTTCCTGGTCGCCGCAGTCGCGCACATAACGCGCCGGGGTTCCAGCCCACAATTGGCCGGCCAATACCCTTTTGCCAGGCGGCACCAGGGCCCCGGCGGCAACCATGGCGCCGGTTTCGACAACCGCGCCGTCCATGACGCAGGCCTGCATGCCGACGAAGCTCCGGTCTTCGAGGGTGCATGCGTGGATGACCGCCGAATGGCCGATGGTGACGCTGTCGCCGATGAAGGTGCCGTATTTTTGGCTGTCCACGTGGACGACGGTGAGGTCCTGAATATTGACCCGCTTGCCGATGCGGATGATGTTCATGTCGCCGCGCACCAGACAGCCGAACCAGATGTTGGACTCCGCCCCGATCTCGACGTCGCCGATTACGGTCGCCGTCGGCGCCAGGAAAACGCTCGGATCAATGCTCGGCAAGGCGCCTTTGAAGGGCAGAATGTTATTGGCCAAGGCTTCGCTCCTTCATGTTTCAAGCCAGTCGCGCATGGCGGCGTTGACGGCATCGGGGCATTCCAGCGGCGCCAGATGACCACAGTCCTCAATGACTACAAGCCGAGCGCCGGGGATCGCCGCCGCTATTTCCTCATGACCGGAGAGCGGCGTCAAGGCGTCCTGGCGTCCGCACAGGACCAGGGTCGGGCAGGCAATGTTCTTCAGGGCGGCGGTGAGGTCGGGCCGGTTGAGGATAGCGGTTTGCTGGCGGACGAATGCGGCCGCGCCGACGTGGGCGGCGGACGCCTTGATGACATCGGTGAGGGCATCGTCCTTGAGCCGGTCCGCGTGGATCAAATACGGCAGCAGCTTGTTGGTGACGCCTTTGAACCCGCCCATACCCAGTTGGGCGATGAAGCCCTTGCGCTGTTTCACCCTGTCGGGCGTGTCGGCGGTGGCCGATGTATCCAGCAAGGCAAGACGCGCCACCCGATCCGGGGCTTGGCGCATTATTTCCTGGGCCACGTAACCGCCCATGGACAAACCGGCGAGGGCGAATTTGGCGGGGGCGTCGGCCAATACCCGCTTGGCCATATCCTCAATGCTTGAATCACGGGTCATGTCGGCGACGGTGATATCAGCGATATCGGCGAGCCCCCTCGACTGATGCGCCCACAACGCCTTGTCGCACAACAGGCCGGGAAGCAGGATTAAAGGCGTCTTGGCGATCATGGCGGCACGGTAGCCGATCCGGCATGCCCGGCCAAGGGCTCGGGAATCATTGACTTAAGGCTGGGAAAGCCTAAACTCCGGCCACTTTGAAAATAGACAACAATAATCATACGGGCGCCCAGTTCGCCCCCGGTCAGAATCAACCCTCATGAGCTTCGCAAGTCTTGGATTGAGTGATGAGGTCCTGCGCGCCATTGCCGACGCGGGCTACACCGAGCCCACGCCGATTCAGGAACAGGCCATCCCCGTGGTGTTCATGGGCCGCGACATTCTCGGCTGCGCCCAGACCGGCACCGGCAAGACGGCGGGCTTTACCCTGCCGATGATCGATATCCTCGCCGCCGGCAAGGCCAAGGCACGGATGCCGCGTTCGCTGATTTTGGAACCGACGCGGGAACTGGCGGCCCAGGTCGCGGAAAGCTTCGATACCTACGGCAAATACCACAAGCTCAACAAGGCGCTGCTGATCGGCGGCCACACCATGAACGACCAGATCAAGACCATCGACAAGGGCGTTGATGTCTTGATCGCAACCCCGGGGCGGCTGCTCGACCTGTTCGATCGCGGCCACCTGTTGATGCATGACGTTAAAATTCTGGTCATCGACGAAGCCGACAGGATGCTGGACATGGGTTTTATTCCCGATGTCGAGAAGATCGTCGGGATGCTGCCGAAAATTCGCAACACGCTTTTCTTTTCGGCGACCATGCCGCCGGAAATTCGCCGACTGGCCGACAAATTCCTGATGAACCCGAAGGAAATTTCCGTCGCCCCCCCGTCAACGATGGCGGCAACCATCACCCAGGGCCTGATCATGGTCAAACACCAGGACGGCAGACGTCCCGGTGGCGGTCAAAAAGAAAAACGCGACGCCCTTCGCCGCCTCATCAAAAAAGAAGCCCCCCGTAACGCGCTTATTTTCTGCAACCGCAAACGCGACGTCGATGTTGTTTGTAAGTCGTTGAATCAACACGGTATCGTCGCCAGCCGCCTGCACGGTGACATGTCCCAGCCGGAGCGGACCGAAACTCTGGCTAAATTCAAATCCGGCGATATCAAATTTGTGGTCTGTTCCGATGTCGCCGCCCGCGGCCTGGATATCCCGGATATGAGCCATGTTTTCAACTTCGATGTGCCGATCCACGCCGAAGATTACGTGCATCGCATCGGTCGCACCGGCCGCGCCGGACGCCCTGGCCGAGCCTTAACCATCGCCACGCCCGAGGACGGCAAGTATCTGGCCGCCATTAAAGAGATGGCCGGCAACGAAATTCCGAAGTATGACCTGAACGGGAATGCCGGCGCTACGCCAAAGTCTGCGAACAATACCGCCGCCCCCTCATCGCCCGGCGAGCCCGCCCCCAAGGAAAGCGCTCGCCGGGAAAGGAACCCCGCCGTGTCCCCTGCGGCTTCAACACCGGCCGGTGTTACGCCCAAGGTTGCCGCCACGGAAACGCCTGCTGTTGTTGCCCCGGTTGCCGCCGGGCCGGTGAAAACGGAGCCCGTAACAAAACCGAACCCCGTCAAGAAGCAGGCCCGCCCCCAGGCGAAAAAAAAACCTGATAGCGACAACGGCGAGCAGAACAATGCCCCGGTTAAAGGGCTCGGCGATCACATGCCGGCCTTCCTGATGGCTTCGCCGCCGAAGGGCAAATCAAAATAAATCCATACCGCTACGCCGCCTTAAGCGGCTTTGATGTGAAACGCCGGATAATCCGTGTATCCAGCCTCACCACCACCATAAATGGTTTCAGGATTGGCTGTGCTGAGCGCCCTGGCTAAGGCCAACCGTTCAACCAAATCCGGGTTGGCGATAAAGGGATTGCCGAAGGAAACCAGATCGGCGGCGCCTGTGGTCAGGGATAAGTGGGCGCGCTCAGCGTCGTATCCGCCATTGGCTATATAGGTGCCGTAAAAGGCATTCCTCAGTTTTTGCCAGTTAAACTTGGCTTCGCTTCCGGCCATGTCAGTCTCATAGACATGCAGGTAGGCCAAGCCAAAACGATTCAGTTCACCGACGATGGCGCCAAAGGTGGCCTCGGGGTCGGTATCGGATATGTCGTTGTAGGAATTCACCGGCGACAGGCGCACGCCGACCCGGTCCCCACCCCAGATTTTGGTAACAGATTCGGTGACCTCGGCCAGTAACCGGGCGCGATTTCGGCGCGATCCACCATACTTATCGGTCCGGAAATTAGTACCGTCGCGCAAAAACTGATCCAGCAAATAGCCATTTCCGGCGTGAATTTCGACACCATCAAAACCCGCCATCAGGGCGTTTTCAGCGGCACTTCGGTATTGACCGATAATTCCCGGAATTTCCTTGGTTTCCAGGGCTCGGGGCGTAACGAAGGGCTTCATACCCTCGCCGGTTATTGCCTGCCCCCTGGGTTTGATGGCGGACGGCGCCACCGGCAGGGCGCCGTCTTCCTGCAACAAGGGGTGGGAAATTCGGCCGACGTGCCAAAGTTGGAGGAAAATTCGACCGCCCTGGTCATGCACCGCCTTGGTGACCCGTTGCCACCCCTTGATTTGTTCCGGCGAGTGAATCCCCGGTGTCGAGGGATAACCGACACCCTGTGGCGATACCTGCGAAGCCTCGGTGATGATCAGACCGGCGGAAGCCCGCTGGGCGTAGTACTCGGCATTCATGGCCTGGGGAACATTTCCCGCACCGGCCCGATTGCGCGTCATCGGCGCCATCACGATCCGGTTGGCAAGGGTATAGGGGCCGAGTTCATAAGCGCTAAAAATCGGAGTCGCCGTCATAGTATATTCCTTTTAATTTCAAAGTATTGATAAACTTTTTTGATAAATTGATTCAAGCCGCCAGCAGTGCAGCGGCATCGATGTCAAGCCGCCTGGCGAAGGCCCCGGAGGCGACGATGGCCTTGAGGTCGTCATAGCCGCCGATCTTTTCGCCGTCGATGAAGATTTGTGGAACAGAGGTGCGCCCGGAGCGGTCAATCATCTCCGCCTCCAGCACCCGATCACTGGTCACGTCGATGACGGTGAATGGAACGCCGTTATCACTCAACAGCGCCAGCGCCCTTCGGCTGTACGGGCACCAGGACTTGAAATAAATCTCGATCCTGGGCGCGACGACTGTGCCTTGGTCCGCCGAAGATGAACGGGTAAGCGTCTTGTCTGTGTTCATTTTTCGCTCCATTTGCATCAATGCTTATTGGACCAATTGGTCCTAAATATCCAAAAAAAATGTATCTAAATCAACGGCCTAGCCCAATACCGAAAGGGTTGTTTTGCAGATGTCGGTAAGAGTTTCCCGATCCGGGTTGGCCTTGCCGATGACCAATAGCCCGTTGAGGCTGCTGGTCAGGAACCGGGCCAGGGCGCGGGCGTCTTTATCGGTGGCGATGTCCCCTTCTGACTGACCGCGTAGGACGAGGGAAAAAAAAGCATCTTCCATCAGGCTGATCCCGCCATCGATCAACTTCGCCGCCTTGGGGTCATGAAGGGCGACCTCGACGGCACAGTTATTGAGATAACAGCCCCGCTGCCCACCTGCTTCGGCCATTCGGTTGACGGCCCTGTCGAACATCGATTCAATCAACTTACGGGCCGGGGAGTCCAAGCCGGCAACCCCGGAAAACTGGGCCGTCATCGTCTTTTTGTAATGTTCGATCGTCGCCAGAAACACCTCATGTTTGCAGCCGAAGGTGTCGTAAAAACTGCTCTTGGAAAGCCCCATGGCATCGAGAAGATCGCAAAGCGATGTCGCCTCGTAGCCTTTGGTCCAGAATACCTGCATCGCCTGACTCAAGGCTTCGGTGGTATCGAATTCGCGGGGCCGGGCCATCGTATATCCGCCTCATTCCTAAAAAAAATCGGTTCAGTTCGTTTGAACCTCCCCCTTTATACACATTACGGACCAATTAGTCCATAATTTTTTTCAACCCCACCATAAACGGCAAAGTAACAATTATTTTAAAGGCTTATATAAGACCGGCCAGGGGCGATGACGGATCGGCGTATAGTTTTTTAGGCATTCGGCCAGCCAGATAGGCGTCGCGACCGGCCTCCACCGCCGCCTTCATGGCACGCGCCATGCGCACCGGATCGCCGGCTTCGGCGATGGCGGTGTTCATCAGCACACCGTCGCAGCCCAGCTCCATGGCGATGGCGGCATCCGACGCCGTGCCGACCCCGGCGTCAACGATCACCGGCACCTTGGATTGCTCGACAATCAGGCGGATATTGACCGGGTTCTGGAGTCCGAGACCTGAACCGATGGGCGCGCCCAAGGGCATGATGGCGACGGCGCCGACGTCTTCCAGGCGCTTACACATGATCGGATCGTCGGAACAGTACACCATCACATGGAACCCCTCTTTGGTGAGGATTTCCGTGGTTTCCAGGGTCTCCAACATCATCGGGTAAAGGGTTTTCTGATCGCCAAGAATTTCCAGTTTAACCAGATCCCAGCCGCCGGCCTCGCGGGCCAGCCGGAGGGTCCGCACCGCGTCATCGGCGGTAAAACAGCCCGCCGTATTGGGCAGGTAGGTGTATTTCTTGGGGTCCAGAAAATCGACCAGCATCGGTTGGTCCGGGTCGGTCAGATTGACCCGGCGCACGGCGACGGTAATGATTTCACTGCCCGCCGCCTCCGCCGCCAGACGGTTGGTTTCATAATCCTTGTACTTGCCGGTGCCGATAATCAGCCGCGACGTGAAGCGCCGACCGGCGACTTCCCAGGTATCTTCACCGGATTGCGGGACCGCGCCCTTGGCCAGAACCTGATCCGGGGCGCCGCCGCCGATGAAATGGACAATTTCCAATTTATCGCCGTCCTCCAAGGCCAGGCCCGAATATTCGGACTTGGGAACAATCTCAAGATTGCGCTCGACCGCCACTTTTCTGGGGTCGAGACCGATCTTCCCCAAAAGCTGTTCGACCGAGATGGGGGCCTCAAAATTCCGTTGTTCGCCATTAATTGTCAGGTCCATGAAATGCGTCCGATGCCTTTTTAATCTTTTAGAAAACCATTGCCCTAAGTATGGGGCGCTCGCAACATCCTTTCAACCGCCCGACCATTGTAAAATGGGATGTTTTTTTAAACCCGTCCGCCATGGTATAAAATGCCCAGCAAAGGGAAATTCCACAGAACAATGACCAGATCCGTATTGGTCCTCAACGGACCCAACCTCAACCTGCTCGGCACCCGCGAGCCCGATATTTATGGCAGTGAAACGCTGGCCTCCATCGAGGCGACGTGTCAGAACCGGGGCAAGGCCCTGGGGTTGAGCGTCGAATTCCGCCAGTCCAACACCGAAGGCGACTTGGTCGACTGGGTGCAGGAAGCCGCCGGTTCATTCGATGCCCTAATCATCAACGCCGGCGCCTACACGCACACCTCGGTGGCGATTCTGGATGCCCTTCTGTCGCTCGACATGCCGATCATCGAAGTGCATCTTTCCAACATCAACCAGCGCGAGAAATTCCGCCATCATTCCTATATCTCCAAGGCCGCGGACGGTATGATATGCGGTCTCGGCGGCATCGGTTATGAATTGGCGCTGGAATCCATCGCCCACCGTCTCGGCACGTTGAAGGAAGCTAAATAAAAACATGGCAGATAAACCGGAAAGAGAAATCGACGAAGACCTGGTCCATCAGTTGGCGCGGCTGTTGGAAAAAACCGGGCTGACGGAGATCGAATATGGCCGCGACGATTGGCACATCCGCGTCAGGGGCGGCTTCACTCAAGTTTCGTCAACAGCAGAAGTTACGCAGTTGCCCAGTGCACCGCCAAGCCCGGAGGCCGTGGTCGATGTCGTCAACGCCGTGACATCCCCCATGGTCGGCATTGTCTTCACCAGTTCCGAGCCCGAGGCGCCACCTTTCGTCAAGGTCGGCGATCAGGTCACCGAAGGCCAAACTCTGCTGTTGATCGAAGCGATGAAGGTTTTCAACCCGATCACCGCACCCAGAGCCGGAAAAATTACTCAAGTTCTGATCACCAACGGGGCCCCGGTGGAATTCGGCGAGCCCTTATTGGTCCTGGAATAAATTGAGAGAATCGGTGCTTACCGATGTTTGAAAAGGTCCTGATCGCCAATCGCGGCGAGATCGCGCTTCGCATCCTCCGGGCGTGCCGGGAAATGGGCATCCAGACCGTTGCCGTGCACTCCACCGTCGATGCCGATGCCATGCACGTGCGCCTCGCCGATGAAGCGATCTGCATCGGCCCAGCCGCGGCGAAGGACAGCTATTTAAACGCCTCGGCAATCCTCACCGCCGCCACCATTGCCCATGTCGACGCCATTCACCCGGGCTATGGATTTCTGTCGGAAAACGCTGACTTCGCGGCGATGGTAGAAGAACATAATTTCGTTTTCATCGGACCCTCACCAGACCATATCCGCCTCATGGGCGACAAGATCGCCGCCAAAAAGGCCGTCAAGGATGTCGGCATTCCAGTGGTGCCCGGTTCCGATGGCGCCGTTGATGATGCCGAGCAGGCGCGCGCCATCGCCGCCGATATCGGCTATCCGGTAATCATTAAGGCGACCGCGGGCGGTGGCGGACGCGGCATGCAGATGGTTCAGGACGATGCCGGCATCAAGGAAGCCTTCGATCTCGCCCGCGCCGAAGCAAAAGCGGCTTTCTCCAGCGACGAAGTCTATATCGAGAAATACCTGGAAGCCCCTCGCCACATCGAAGTCCAGGTGCTCGCCGATCACCACGGCAATGTCGTCCACCTCGGCGAACGCGACTGTTCGCTGCAGCGCCGCCATCAAAAACTGATCGAGGAAGCCCCGTCGCCGGCACTGAACCAGAAGGAACGCCAGTCCATCGGTGACCGGGTGGTGAACGCGATCAAGAAACTGGGCTATCGCAGCGTCGGCACGGTCGAGTTCCTGTTTGAAGACGGCGAGTTTTACTTTATCGAAATGAACACCCGCCTGCAGGTCGAACACCCGGTCACCGAAATGATTTGCGGGCTGGACCTGGTGCGCGAGATGATTCGCGCCGCCGACGGCACGCCGCTGGGATTCAAGCAATCCGATATCATCTTTTCCGGCCATTCCATCGAATGCCGGATCAACGCCGAAAACCCGGACACCTTCCAGCCGTCACCGGGAACCATCGGTGTCTACCATGCCCCAGGCGGTCTCGGCGTCCGGGTCGATTCGGGGATTTATTCCGGATACTCAGTGCCGCCCCATTACGACAGCATGATCGCCAAGCTGATCGTTCACGGCGCTAACCGCAACGAATGCTTGATGCGGCTTCGCCGCGCCCTCAGCGAATACGTGATTGACGGCATCGATACCGTCATTCCCCTGCACCAACGGCTGATGAACGATCCTGACTTCGTCAACGGCGATTACGACATCCACTGGCTTGAAAAATTCGTCGCCAGGGATAATAAAAAAGCCCCGTCCCCATGAGCCGCCATGATCCGGGCGTCCAAAAGCTGACCCCGGAACTGTTGCTGCGCGCGTATGCGGCGGGTATTTTTCCGATGGCCGAAAGCCGCGACGACCCCAGTGTTTTCTGGATCGATCCTCAAGTCCGCGGGATATTACCGCTGGACAACTATCATATTCCCCGGCGGCTGAAAAAAACGATCCGCGGTGGCGGCTTTGAAGTCCGACTCGACACCGCCTTCGCCGAGGTTATTCGATTGTGCGGGGAGGCGGACAATGTTCGCCCCGAGACCTGGATCAACGCGGCGATCAAAAACGCCGTTATCGAGCTCTTCGAAATGGGGTATGCCCATAGCATCGAGACCTGGCGCGACGGCAAGCTCGTCGGCGGGCTTTACGGCATTGCGCTCGGCGGCGCCTTTTTCGGCGAGAGCATGTTCTCGCGCTTTCGCGACGCCTCCAAGGTCGCCTTGGCGCACTTGATGGCGCGGCTTAGGCTTGGCGGTTTCACGTTGTTGGATGTGCAGTTCATCACCGACCACCTGCGCCAGTTCGGGGCCAGCGAGATTCCGGCCAAGGCGTATCTGGAAAAATTGCACGACGCGATGGAGGTTCAGGGCGCCTTTTTAGGGGGGGTATCGCCCCCGGAGGTTTCCGCCGCACTTGAGGAACTGTTTTTACAGTCCAGAACCCAGACATCGTAAACCGGATGTTCCATCGCCGATAACGCCGGACTGGACCCGAACATCCAGCCCCGAAACAGGCTGACCGCCGCCTCGCCCTGACGGACTTCCCAGATATCGAGGAAGACGGCGCTTTCAGGCGTTTCCTCCGGCGGACGCTTGTCACAGGTTCTGGCGATGATCTCCAGCGCGCCGAATTTCACCACCTCGCCGACCGGCGCCTCGATGGTTGATACCCTGGCCGTCACTTTGTCCATACCCTGCAACACGACGACATCAAAGGGCGCCGCCGCCGCTGGCCAGATCAGTGCCACCGGCCAGATCAGTGCCGCCGGCCGGATCAGGCCGGCGAGGAACCGGGTCCAGAAAAAATTTCCAGAAATGGGACTACTTAGCACCCTTGTCCGATCCGCCGGTGGCAAGGAAGATGATTTCGCCAACCTGATCCTCCAGTGAGCGGAAGTCTTTGGTTTTGCTCAACGATCCGCCGGGCTTGAGATATTCCTTCGCGGCGCCGGGTTCAAGGCGAACGTACTTACCCCCGAGGATTCCCTCCGATGCGATAGAGGCCACGGTATCGACCGGAATCTTAATCTCCGACGAGATCGACATCGAGACCACGGCCTCATAGGTCTTTGGATTTAGGCGGTTTTTCAGCACCGTCCCGACTTTGATGCCGCTGATACGAACGTCGCTGCCCTTCTCCAGGCCACCGATCTTATAAAAGGCAACATTGGCTTCATATCCGGCGACGGCCTTTACGTCGGCCTTGTCCAGGGCGATGTAGACGAAAAACCCCGCCACCGCCAACACCACCGCGCCCAATACCGTTTCAATCGAGTGTCTGCCCATGGCGTTCCCTTTATTTGGTTTTCTCTTGGCGTTTTTTCATCGCCGTCCGGCCTTCGGAAATAATCAGGTCCAACAAGTCGCTAACGATCACGGCGCCCTGGGTATACGTAATCTCTTCGCCGGACTTCAAATTTTCCTCTGTGCCACCCGCCTCCAGGACCATGAACTTCGACCCGAACAGGCCGTCGGTATGAATGGCGGCGGAGGTGTCGGTGGGCAAGGAAATACCATCGGCGATCTTCATCGTGATAACGGCCCGGTACTGATCATCCAGGGTCATGGCCGCAACAGTGCCGATCTTGATGCCGCCAATGTGCACATCACCGCCAAGGGCCAATCCATCAACGCGGTTGAATTTGGCGATCAGCACCACCTCGTTGGCGCCGGAGGAGGCGGCCAGGTCTCGACCACCATAGGAAAACGTCAGAATCAGCACCAGACAGATGAAAGCGGCGGCGCCGACGGTAATTTCCCGAATTTCAGTCTTGGTCATGGTGTTCATGGCTTCCGCAGGGTAACGTCACTCAGGTGTCCAGGGTTGGTAATCACCGGTGGCAACGGCCCGCCGACCGCCCTTGTAGTCATGGCCCTGCGGTCGATAGGCATCAATGGTGCCAGTCCGGTTGGCGATATGCGCCTTTTGCCACGATTTCGATTCTGCGGCTTCCTCCGATAACGGCTCACCGGTCATGTGGTGGAGCCATGCATGCCATTCCGGCGGCACCTGCGACGCTTCGGCCTCGCCCTTGAATAGAACCCACCGCTTTTCACGACCGTGCAGGGTGGCCTTTTTGGCCCGGTAATACCGGTTTCCAAATTCATCGGCGCCGACATTGATGCCCCTCAACCAGGTGTAAATAAAAGTGCCAATATGCATGAGAGCTTGTGCTTTTCCGGTTACGGGCATCAATCGAAGCGCAAATATGGCACTTGCCCACTTGTCCGTCCAGTCTCACAGCACCCCTCCGTTTTGAGCGCTTCCACGGCGCCATTCGACTTCCGAGTCGGATCAGGGAAACCAACGAGTCGCAGGGAAACAGGGAAGACCGGCATTTACACTATATAAAGCATTGCCACCGATAATATAACACGACATATGGTATTTACTTGTTGCAGGAGAAAAAAAGTTGGGCTACATTTTGCGGCGTTGCACCTGGGCAGACGCGACATCTAGCATCGAATTTCATCGACACCTAGCATGGCGTGAAGGGGGCGGTACCGATGCCGTCAGAGGGTCGCAACCGGGGGGCCAAAAGGTCCAGGAATGTAATTAACCCGAGACCTTACTTGTTGGGGGAATGATGCAAGTTTCGCGGCTTTACACAAATCCAAACGAATCACCTTACACTTCCATCGAATTTCGCACGGTATCGAGCGAAATTAAAAACCCTGATGGATCTGTTGTTTTCAGTCTTGTGGACATGCATGTCCCAGCGGGGTGGACACAGGTTGCCTGTGACGTGCTGGCGCAGAAATACTTCCGCAAGGCAGGCGTGCCCACGCGGCTCAAGAAATTCGAGGAAAACGACGTTCCCAGTTGGTTGTGGCGAAGCACTCCCGACAATGAAGGGCTTGCTGATCTGCCTTCGGATGAGCGTACGAAAGGCGAAACCAACGCCAAGCAGGTTTTTGACCGGCTCGCCGGAACCTGGACCTACTGGGGCTGGAAAGGCGGTTATTTTGATTCTGAAACAGACGCCCGCGCCTACATGGATGAAATGCGCTACATGCTGGCGACCCAGGTCGGTGCGCCCAATTCCCCACAATGGTTCAACACCGGGCTTCATTGGGCCTACGGCATTGACGGGCCGGCGCAGGGTCATTCATATGTCGACTACAAGACCGGGGAACTGGTCCAGTCGCTCTCTGCCTATGAGCGTCCGCAGCCTCATGCCTGCTTTATCCAGAGTATAAAAGACGACCTCGTCAACGAAGGCGGCATTATGGATCTTTGGGTCCGCGAAGCGCGCCTGTTCAAGTACGGATCCGGCACCGGCACCAATTTTTCGTCGCTGCGTTCCTCGGAAGAAGGCCTTTCGGGTGGCGGTCGGTCATCGGGACTTATGAGCTTCCTCAAGATCGGCGATCGCGCCGCCGGCGCCATCAAGTCGGGCGGGACCACGCGCCGCGCCGCCAAAATGGTCATCGTCGATGTCGATCATCCTGATATTGAGCAGTTCATCGCCTGGAAGTCGCTTGAAGAACAAAAGGTTGCGGCTCTGGTGGCTGGCTCAAAATTGTCGAGCAAGCACCTCAATGCCGTGATGAAAGCCTGTGTCGATGGCGGAGACGAGGTTGCGGGCGAAGACCGCTTCGAGCCTAAGAAAAACCCGGCCCTGAAAAAAGCCATCCTGGACAGTCGCCAGGCGATGATCCCCGAAAACTGTGTCCAGCGCGTGATGCAATTCGCCCGCCAGGGATATACGGAAATAGAATTTCCCGAATACAACACCGACTGGGATTCAGAAGCCTACCTCACCGTTTCAGGGCAGAATTCCAACAATACGGTCCGCGTTTCCGACGAATTTCTTGAACGTGTCCTCGCCGACGGCGATTGGGACCTGATCCGTCGCACCGACGGCAAGGTGGCCAGGAAAGTCCGGGCTCGGGACTTGTGGGAACAGATCGGCCAATCGGCCTGGGCTTCGGCCGACCCTGGCTTACAGTTCGACACGACCATCAACGACTGGCACACGTGTCCCGAAAGTGGCCGCATCAACGGCTCAAACCCGTGCTCCGAATACATGTTCCTGGACGACACCGCCTGTAATCTGGCGTCCTTGAATCTGATGGCGTTCGCCAACGGAGACAACAGCTTCAACGTCACCTCGTTCGAGCACGCGGTCAGGCTGTGGACCATTACCCTAGAGATATCGGTAATGATGGCCCAGTTCCCGTCAGACATCATCGCCAAGTTGAGCTATGAATTCCGAACGCTGGGTTTGGGCTTCGCCAACATCGGCGGTTATTTAATGGCCGACGGTATCCCCTATGATTCAAAAGAAGGACGCGCCATCTGCGGCGCCATATCGTCTTTGATGACCGGCAGCGCCTACGCGGCATCAGCCGAAATGGCCGCCGAAATGGGCGCTTTTCCGAACTTTGACGGAAATCGCGAGCCCATGCTCAGGGTCATCCGTAACCACCGTCGCGCCGCCCAAGGCGCGGTGACCGGTTATGAAGACCTGTCGATTTCCCCGGTGCCGTTACTCGCCGAGGACAATCCAGACGGCCCATTGGCCCGGGCCGCCCATGACATTTGGGACCGGGCACTCGAATTGGGGGAGGCTCACGGCTACCGCAACGCCCAGGTTTCGGTGATTGCGCCGACCGGCACCATTGGCCTGGTCATGGATTGCGACACCACCGGCATCGAGCCGGATTTCGCCCTGGTTAAGTTCAAAAAACTGGCCGGCGGCGGGTACTTCAAGATCATCAACCGGATGGTTCCCCAGGCGCTTGACGGCCTCGGCTATTCGGAGACCCAGATCGAAGATATCATCTCCTACGCCATTGGGCATGGAACCCTGAAAGGTTCTCCCACCATCAGCCATGACGTCTTAAGGGAATTGAAATTCACCGGCGACACCATTGACGCCATTGAAAACTCATTAGGAGAAGCATTCGACATCCGCTTCGTCTTCAACAAATGGACGCTGGGTGAAGAATTCTGCGTCAATACCTTGGGCCTGGACTCCAAAGCCATGAACGGTGTGTCTTTCGACATGCTCTCCGCCTTGGGCTTTACCGCCGACGAGATAGAGGACGCCAACAATTTCGTCTGCGGCGCCATGACGCTGGAAAACGCCCCCCACCTGAAGGACGAACATCTGAGCGTTTTCGACTGCGCCAATCCTTGCGGGCGAACCGGCAAGCGGTTTCTGTCCGTGGAAAGCCATATCCGCATGATGGCCGCAAGCCAGCCGTTCATCTCCGGCGCCATCTCCAAGACCGTCAATATGCCCAATTCCGCCACCATCGAGGAATGCAATGAGGCGTATATGCTTTCCTGGCGCCTTGGTCTGAAGGCGAACGCGCTTTACCGCGACGGCTCGAAGCTTTCGCAACCGTTGTCATCGTCGATCCTGGAAGAAATGGATTTGGAAGACGACGCCCCCTCCATCGCCGAAGCACCGAGCGCGGAAAAGGCCAAGGTCATTGCCGAACGGGTGGTCGAACGGATCATCAGCGGCCAACGCCATCGCCCGCCCGACCGGCGCAAGGGCTACACTCAAAAGGCCTCGGTCGGCGGCCACAAGGTTTATTTGCGCACCGGTGAATACGAAAGCGGCAAGCTGTCCGAGATATTCATCGACATGCACAAGGAAGGCGCCGCCTTCCGCTCGTTGATGAACAACTTCGCCATCGCCATATCCATCGCCCTGCAGTACGGGGTGCCGCTTGAGGAATACGTCGATTCCTTCACCTTTACCCGTTTCGAGCCGTCCGGTCCGGTGACCGGCAACGACTCCATCAAGATGGCGACATCGATCCTGGATTACATCTTCCGTGAACTCGCCGTCAGCTATCTGGGGCGCAACGATCTCGCTCACGTCGTGCCTGAGGACCTGGAACCCGGCAGCATCGGCGCCGGAGAGGGCGAGGGCATTCTTCCGACAGGCGCTTCCACCATGGAAGCCGTCAGAAGCGTTGCCAGCCAAGGCTATGTGCGCGGCAACTTCCTCGTCATCAAAGGCACCAAGGACCAAGGCAACGCCGCCGTTGCCCTGAATACTGAGGCCGAGGCTCAAGCCGTCGCCGGCGGCGGCTCGACGGTGGGGGCGGCGCATGTTCCGCAAACGCGACAGGAAGCTCCCGCCTCTGTCATCGTAAGCAGCGACGTTATTGAAGCTACGGATAACCGCTTGGGCCAAGTCCGCGAAGCCAAGATGCGGGGCTACGAAGGCGATTCCTGTGGCGAGTGTGGGAATTTCACCCTTGTCCGCAATGGCACCTGTCTGAAGTGCCAGACCTGTGGATCGACAACAGGATGCTCTTAAGAAAATGACCGATCCTCGCCAAATCCGCGTTTTTACCGAATCCTCCCTGGGAAACTTGGGACGCGTGCCGGGGGCCCTCCCCGGGACGCGTCCCGCCTTTTTTACCTTCCAAGATAAAGCCTTTCGACATCCTTGAACCGGGCTTCCGCACCTTAATCACCTATCGACAGCCGCCAGCAAGGCATTTAGTCTAGTCTCCTTGAATATTTTTGTATGATGCCGTTGCCGGTTTTGAGTTTTAAGGCGGCCAACCGGATGACCGGGAATTCCTATGGCGACTAAGAAAAAGAAAATCAGTGTCTACGTCGTCGATGACGATCCTATCGTCCTCGACGTCATGGGCAAGTTGCTGATAAGCGCCGGATATTCCGTCACCACCAGCACCGAAAGCGCCGGCGTCATCACCGATATTGCCCGCAAAAAACCCGATTGCGTGATCAGTGACCTAATGATGCCGGAAGTCGATGGCCTGCAGCTGTGCCAGCAAGTGCTTGGCCACAAAGGGCTGAAAAACACCAAGTTCATCGTCGTTTCGGCCAAGGCATACGAATTCGACCTCAAGCGTGCTTATGGATTCGGAGCGCATGGCTACCTTCGCAAGCCGATCAACCCGGAAACCTTCATCGAACGAATAGAACGCATCCTCGACGATCACGTTGATATGACCTTTTGGGGGGTGCGCGGCACTTTACCGGTTTCCGGCAAAAAGTTTCTCAAATACGGCGGCAACACATCCTGCGTGACGCTTGAATTCCCGCGTCAGCAATTTTTCATTTTCGATTGCGGTTCCGGCATCAAGAACCTGGGCAACTGGTTCGTCGCCCAGCAACGAAAGGGCATCAACGCCAAGATTTTTATTTCCCATCCCCATTGGGACCATATCAACGCCATTCCCTTCTTTTCGCCTCTGTACATGCAGGGCAATGAATTCGAGGTTCTGGGCGCCAATCAGGGTGACATCACCATGCGCGAGATCGTCTCCGCGCAGATGGATGGCGTCTATTTTCCGATCACTTTTTCGCAATTCGCGGCCCGGATTTATTTCCATGACCTTGAGGAAGAAAACCTTGTCGTATCCGGCATCGAGGTCAAAACCAAACTGTTGAGCCACCCCGGCAAGTGCCTGGGCTACCGGATTAATTACAACGGGCGTTCAATCTGCTACATCACCGATAATGAGATGTATGTGGAAACCAGCAATTTTTTCGATAGCCATTACGAAAAAAGGTTGGCTGAATTCGTCGAAGGCGCCGACGTCCTGATCACCGACAGCACCTATACGGATGAGGAATACCTCAGCAAGGAAGGTTGGGGGCACTCGTGCATCTCAAAGGTGGTTAATCTGGCAGATACAGCCAAGGTCAAGACGCTATACCTTTTCCACCATGACCCGGACCAGGATGATGATGCCATTGACAAGAAGTTGGAAACGGCGCGTTCCATGTTGAAGGCGCGCAAATCCAAGACCAAGTGTCTGGCGCCGAAAGAAGGCGAGGGCTTCCGGATTTAAGCATGCCATGAGCGGACCCATCACCACACGAATGGCCGAACTCGGCATCGAACTGCCCGAACCGGCACCGCCGGCGGCCAATTATATCCCCTTCGTCGTCACCGGCAATCTGGTCTTCGTCTCCGGCCAGGTAACTGTATGGAATGGGGAACTGCGCCATATCGGCCGCCTCGGCGAGAATATCGACATCGAGGAAGGCTATCAGGCGGCCCGGCTTTGCGGCCTCAACCTGATCGCCCAGGCCAAGGCCGCCGCCCAGGGCGACCTCAACAAAATAAAACGGGTGGTAAAACTGGGCGGTTTCGTCAATTCAACGCCGGACTTCACCGATCAGCCCAAGGTCATCAACGGCGCCTCTGACCTGATGGCCGAGGTCTTCGGCGAGGTCGGCAAACACGCCCGCTTCGCCGTCGGCGCACCGTCGCTGCCGTTTGGCGTCGCGGTTGAGGTCGATGGGGTGTTTGAACTGGGGTAAGACTACTCCGCGTCCTTTTAATCCCCACTTGTCTACGCTCCCAAAAAGCATCACATCTATGCCATGCCGGATGGACGCCAACCGACGACTGTTAATGTGCTTGGCTCGATTAATGAGGTCGAGTCAGATACGTGGAATGCCTGCGCCGGGGCCGATCATCCGTTCTGTCGGCATGGCTTCTTGTCGGCGTTGGAAGACTCCGGCTCGGCAGCAGCGGAAAGCGGCTGGGTGCCGCGTCATTTGGCCGTCCGCAACGAAGACGGTGCCTTGGTGGCGTGCGCGCCGCTGTACCTGAAAAACCATTCCTACGGCGAATACGTGTTCGACTGGGGCTGGGCCGATGCCTATGAGCGGGCCGGCGGACGGTATTATCCGAAACTGCTATGCGCCGTGCCGTTCACGCCGGCAACCGGACGCCGGCTGTTGGTACGCCCGGACCTGCCCGCCGCGATCCAGGGTGAACTCACCCAAGCTCTGGCCCAGGCCATGGTGACGCTGGCCGAACGGCTGCGGGTCTCGTCGCTGCACATCACCTTCCCGACCAAGGACGAATGGCAGAAATTCGGGGCACTCGGGCTATTGCAACGGACCGGTCAGCAGTTCCACTGGGAAAACCGCGGGTACGACGATTTCGACGGATTCCTGAGCGACCTGACATCGCGCAAACGCAAGGCCATCAGGAAGGAACGCGCCGCCATCGCCGCCCACGGACTGGACATCAAATGCCTCACCGGCGATGACATTTCCGAGCGCCATTGGGATGCCTTTTACCGCTTCTACCGCGATACCACCGACAAGAAATGGGGACAGAATTACCTGAACCGGGAATTTTTCTCCCTGCTGGGCGAACGCATGGGCGACAGCATTGTCCTGGTCATGGTCGAACAAGACGGTCGGCCGGTGGCCGGCGCCCTCAACATCAAGGGCGGCGATACCCTGTTCGGGCGTAACTGGGGCTGCGCCGCGGATTTCAAGTTTCTCCACTTCGAGGCCTGTTATTACCAGGCCATCGACTACGCCATCGCCTACGGCCTTAAATGGGTGGAAGCCGGGGCCCAGGGGCCGCACAAGGTGCAACGAGGATATTTGCCCCGTCCGACCTATTCCGCCCATTGGATCGCCGATCAAGGGCTTAGCGACGCCATCGAGCATTTCCTTGGCGACGAACGCCGCAATATTGAACTCGAAATGCAAATGCTGGCCGCCCACTCGCCGTTCAGAAAACCGGATTGAAACCGGCCGTATGATCGCCTGCGGGGGGAGTCACTCTCCGTTAACGATTGCCGGGCTACACTGGCGGCGAATAATTGCAAAGGATACGGCTCCGGTGAAAGTTGTTTTCAACGCCCTCTCAGCCCCTGGCCTGATGTTATTGGCGGGGTTGGCGTTTATTGCCTTGGTCCTGTCGCCTGTGGCGGAGGCGGCCCCCGACAAGTGCACCCGGCTTGTGCCGACCGGGGCGCGTGAGAACCTCATCAACGAATGCTCAAAATGCCGGATCGTCAACATCACCCGCAAACGTCCCGGTAACGAGATGCCGGTCACGCGCTCCTTTAACATTCAGCCAAAATCACAGATCACGGTACCCTTTCTCGGACCAGGCCGATCCCGGATTACATCGGAATTGCCGTGCAAAGGGGAACCGGGCGCCGCCGAAAACCTGGCCGATCCCAACCCGCGAAAGAAGAAAGCCCCGGAAACCTGCGTCGGCATGCAACGATCCCTCGGCGGCGGCATTAGCCTGGTCAATAAATGTAAGAAATGCAAAGCCGCCCTGATCGAGCGCCAAAGCAAGGCCGGCGGAGAAGGCAAACGCCAAGCCTATAGGGTTTCTCCGCAATCGGCGATTGAGGTATTATCCAACGGCGCCGCCAAAATCGCGTTACTGGCCGAGGTCGACTGCCCCTAGAGTCTTTCTGGTTGATATTGACCCATTCTGACCGAGGGCCTTTGGGCTTGGAGGAGGAGCGCGTTGCAGAGCGTAGCAGTGCTACGGTCAATAAGCGCGACGCCGGCCAAGCCCAAACGCCCCGGCCCCGAAGGGGTGGCCCGTGGCCGCCGCGCGCCGCGTTGCGCCGTTTGCCCGATGCCCCGCATCGCGCCGTGCGCCGCGCCTAACGGACCGACTCGCCACAGGCCATCAGAATGGATCAATATCAACCAGAAAGGCTCTATATCCCGTAATACCAGGGCGCGAACACCGAGAACACCCCCCACAACAACAAGATCAGCGGCGCCCCGGCACGGGCGAAGTCGGTGAACTTGTAATGCCCCGGCCCCATCACCAACAAGTTGGTCTGGTAGCCCAATGGCGAGGCGAACGAACAGTTGGCGGCGAATAACACGGTGACGGCAAAAACGTGGGGCTCGATGCCCAGCGCCAGGGCCAGGTCCACCGCGATCGGGGTGAACAGGACGGCGACGGCATTGTTGCTAATGATGTTGGTCGCCACCGCCACCAACAGGAACAACGTCGACAGCACCACAGCCGGAGACGCGGCCCCGAAAATACCGACAATGCCATTCGCCAAAAACGCCGCCCCGCCCGTCTCCAGAAGCGACACGCTCATGGCGATGGCGGCGGCGATGGCGGTAACGATCTTGGAATCGATGGCGCGAAACGCCTGTCGGACGTTGAGAACGCCGGTGGCAACCATCGCCACCGCGCCGGCAACGGCGGTGACGACGATCGGCACCGTGCCCGAGGCCGCCAGGGCGACGACGCCGATAAAGATCAACCCGGCCCGCTTGGCGTGTTCCAACGCCGGCAGTTCGCCGGCCGACCCTTCGATCAAAACCACATCCGGCAACCGCCCGAGGGCGCGGATATCCTCGGGTTGCCCCTGCACCAACAACACATCGCCGGGATCAAGCCGGATATCGGTAATACGCTGGCGGATCATTCGCTGGCGACGCTGAATACCGAGAACGATGCATTGGGTCTTATAGCGAAATCCGATCTGCGGCAGCGTCTGGCCGGCCATGCGCGACGCCGGGGCGACCATGACCTCGGCCAATGCCTGTTCACCTTCCTGCCAGCGGCCGATCGATGTCACCTGACCCGGCGCGTCGTCGCCTTGCTCCAGGTCCGGATGCAACTGCCCCTGACCATCGGCAAGGAAATCCCCCAACGCCTTGCGGGTTGCCGAAACCACCAGGACATCACCGGAACGCACGGTATAGTCTTCGAACGGCGGCAGGATGGCGCGTTCGCCGCGCTGTACCAGTCGCAGCGTCTTTTCAGGCAGGCCGCTAAAATGGCCGCCCGGCGCGCCCTTTCCGATCAGCTCTGAATCGGCGGTGACGGTAATCTGAGCGACGAAATGTTTGCCGTCGCGATCGACGATGCTGTCGGCCATGCTGGCCCGGTCCGGTAAAAGACGGGGCACGATCACAATCACATATAAAAAACCCGACGACGCCAACACCAAGCCGGGAATGACGAAATCGAAAAACCCGAAAGGCGTCACGTTCATCTCGATCAAGGCGCCGTTGACGAGAAGGTTGGTTGAGGAACCGATCAACGTCGTCATCCCGCCGAGGATGGCGGTATAGCTGAGCGGAATCATGATCTTGCTGACCGACTGGCCAAACCGCCCCGCCAGCACCCGCATGATGGGAATAAAAATGACCACCACCGGCGTGTTGTTGAGGTAGGCGCTGATGGCGGCGACGGCGGCGAGCGCCCCGCCGACCGCGCCCCATGGCCGCAGATGCCCGGCGCTCCACTCCAGAAATCTGGCGGCGCCGCGTTCCAAAAGGCCGGTGCGGATGATGCCCTGGCCCATCACCAGAAGCGCCAACACCGTGATCAACGCCGGGTTGGCGAAGCCTTCGAGGATCCGCGTCGGCGTCAACACCGCCACCCCGTCGGCATTGGTCACCGGAAAAAGATCAAAAAAGATCAACAGCGCCGCGATCATCCCCAGGGACGTCAGTTCCATGGGCGTACGCTCTAGGACATAGAACGCCAGCGCCACGGCGATCAGGGCAAAAACCGCCCACATCTGGAATTCCATTCCCATCGCCGGAGTCTAGCCTATTCGGTTATTTTTGAAACCCTTCAGACATCGTCAACAGTCATCGGAATTCCCATAAAACAGCCTTTTTCGGCGAATTTATAATAAATCACCTTCTGTGATCACCATCACAGAGAAAACCGGAAAATATCGGCATTATTATCCTCGGGAAATCGCAAGATTTCCAACTCTCCCATGTCTCCCTGTCACTCCCGCCGGGCCCCTTCCCCAGGGGCCCGGATCTTTATCGGCCCCGGCTGGTAACAATCCTTGAAGATTGCGGTTAACGTGCGCGGGCCATTGGTTTATCGTTATTCAGTGACAAAGCCGTTCGCGAAGGGATTAAGCCGTGCCGCCGAAAGACGCCCTCACTGAAAATCTCGTTTCCGCGCCAACGGTTGCCGATGACAGCCTTGGGGGCGGCCTCCTAAGTGCGATCAATTCCATGCCCGAGGGGGTCGCCCTGTTCGACACCGACGACTGTCTGGTCTACTTCAACGAGACTTTCCAGCGACGGCATCCACTCGGCAAGAAATTCGCAAAGCTGGGGATTTCCTTTGAATACATGGTCCGTGCCAATGTTGAAAAGGGAAACGCCCTTGAGGCAATCGGCCGCGAAGAAGAATTCATCCGGGAAAGAATGGAACTGCATCGCAATCCGATGGGTCCGATCTATCGCCACCTGAACAACGGGGCGAGCGTCATCATCAATGAAAGCCGCACCCCCGATGGCGGCACCTTGTATACTACAACCGAGGTCACCGAACTTAAACAGATCGAGAAAGACCTCCGGGAAAAAGAGGCGCTGACCCGGCGTATGCTGGAAGCCAGCCCCGTCGGCGTTCTTATCGCGAACAGGAAAGGAAAGCACTTATTCGCCAATGAACGGGCGCTTGATATTCAAGGCGTGTCCCGCGACGAGCTTTTTTCCACGAACGCCACCGGCTACTACGCCGACCCCGGCGAGAGGAAAAGGCTGAAAGACAATCTATACAAAACCGGGGACACGCCGCCGACCGAGGTCGAACTGGTCAAACCCGACGGCACGCACTACTTCGTCATCCTGTCTTCGACGTTGATTGAATTCGAGGGCCAAAAAGCGCACCTGACATATCTTTACGACATCACCGAACTCAAACGCGCCGAGGAAGCGTTAAGGTCAAGCGAGAGCCGTCTCAGGGGCGCCATTGATAGCCTTCAGGAAGGCTTTGCGTTTTACGATGCCGACGACCGCCTGGTGCTGTTCAATGATGAATATCGGCGCCTTCACCCCGGCCTGGACGATGTCATCAAACCGGGCATGTATTGCGAGGATTTGTTGCGCGCCAAAGTCGAGCGCGGTTTGAGTGCCGAGGCCCAGGGCCGCGAGCAAGAGCATATCCGCGAGCGCATGGAACACCACCGAAACCCCAAGGGCACCCTCACGCGGACGCTGGCCGATGGCACCTCATACATCATCACGGAAAACCGGACGGTTGACGGTGGCACCGTCGTGACGGAAACCGATATTACCGAACGCCGGAAGCTGGAAAGCCAGGCGCTGGCGGAACATCACCGATTGCTTGATGCCATTGATAGCATCGATGGCGGCGTCGCGCTTTTTGACGCCGATGATATTCTGTTGCTTTGCAATGCGACCTACAGAGAAAGACTCCAGAAAATCGAACCTATCCTGTCCCCCGGCATTTCCTACGAGGAAATCATCCGCGCTTTTGCCAAGCAGGGGCTCAACACCGAGGCCAAGGCGGACCCGGAAAAATACGTCAGGGAGCGATTGGCGCGGCACCGAAAACTGGAACCTTCAACCGTTCAGATGACCGATACCGGCGCCTGGATCATGCTCCGGGAATACCGGACATCGGAAGGCGGGACCTTGCTTATCCGTACCGATGAGACCGCGCGCATTCAGGACGAGGAAGCGTTACACGCTAGCGAAACTCTTTTGCGAACCATCATGGACAATGCCGATGTCGATATCACCCTCAAGGATTTGGACGGGAAATTCCTCTTATCCAACCGGAAATTTCAGGAAAACCACGGCCTCACCCATGAACAGATAGCCGGAAAAACTCTTAGTGAACTTTATTCTCCTGAAGAGGCGATGGAATCAATAGAGATGGAACGAAAGGTTCTGAAAACCGGAGAACCCTTTTCCCAGGAGTTGAAACCCATCAATGGGCCCGTCAGAAGGACGTATTTCACGACCAAGTTTCCGATCCGCAACGATGCCGGGGATATCGTTTCCATTGGCACAATCAATATAGAAATTACCAATTTCAAGGAAGCCGAAATCGCGCTGATGGATAGTGAGGCGCGCTTCCGGGATATTGCCGAGGCGGCGTCCGACCATTTCTGGGAAATGGGACCGGACCTATGTTTTAAATTCATATCCGAACGGTTTTACGAGAATACGGGCTTGGCCCCAGAAGACTTCATCGGCAAAACTAGATGGGAGTTCGTCGGGGCGGAAACAATCGAGGAAAATCTGGAACTTTGGGCGACCCACCGGAAGGAGGTGGAAGACCATCAGCCCTTCCGTAATTTTGAATATTCGCTCAGACTATCTAACGGACAAACGCGCTATCTTAGCACTAGCGGCAAACCATTTTTCGGCCTCGACGGAACCTTCATGGGATACCGGGGCGTCAGTACCGACATAACCGATTACCGCCGCGCCCAAAGTGACCTGTCGCAACACAATAAAATGGAGTCCCTGGGCTACCTGGCCGGTGGGATGGCGCACAACCTCAACAACCTGATGCAGCCAATCTTGATTCTGGGGGAGATGACGAAAAACAATCTGCAACAGGGAAGCCGGGACCACCAGAACCTGGAGATCATCTGCCGGGCCGGCGCCAGCGCCCAGGAATTGGTCGAACGGATATCGGCCTTTAGCCGCCAGCAGGACCTCAACCGGAAGAGTCTTGATGTCGTCGAAATCATCCAAGACGGATTAAGCCTGATCCGCCCGACTGTTCCGGCGTCGATCACCATCCGGGAAGATCTGGACAGGGAAACAGGCCAGATTCTGGTCGACAAGGCGCAAATTCTGACGGTGATGATGAATCTGATTTCCAACGCGATCGATGCAATGGAGGGCATCACCGGAGAATTGATTATTTCCCTTTCCCGAATTAAAATCGACGAACCGTCTTCCATCTCCGGCCTTGAAAGCGGTGTTTACGCGAAACTGGCGATTACCGATTCCGGCCATGGCATCGACGAAGGAACGCTGAACAAGATATTCGATCCCTTTTTCACCACCAAAAGCATCGGCAAGGGAACAGGCCTAGGCCTTTCAACGGCATTTGGGATCGTTCACAAACATGGCGGCATTATCCGGGCCATGAGTAAACCCGGCGACAATACTACCTTTGAGATATATCTCCCGCTCATACGGTATGATACGTTTTAACCCCGCCCCGATAAGGCGATTTAGATGAAAAACTAAAAATGGCAAGGCTTCCATGGCTAGAATCCTTCTGATCGAAGATGAGGAAATGGTGCGTTACAGCCTGCGGTGCGCCCTGGAGGATGACGGCCACGAGGTTTTCGAGGCTTCCGACGGCGACGGCGGCGTTTCCCTTTTCAAAGAGATGGCCAACGCCCCCACCCCCGCCGATATCGTCATCACCGATATCCTGATGCCGAAGAAACACGGTTATGACACCATTTCTGAAATCAAAGGCCTTTCGCCGACAGTAAAAATCATCGCCATTTCCGGCGGCGGCGGCAACAACTTCAATCCAAAAGCGTTCCGGGACATGTCCGACTTCCTCGGCGCCGACCACGTTCTTTCCAAACCATTTTCAGCCAAGGATTTTCTTTCGGCGGTCAACGACTGCCTTTTCTGATTCCGGGCTTCTCCCTTGCCACCATTGAAGCGAACGCGCATCAATAGTCCTATGACACTGACCGTGAGACGGAAAGAAAGGATAAGAAATGATCGCGGTGATTTTCGAAGTAAACCCCGACCCCGAACAAAGCGCCCGGTATTTTGAGCTTGCCGCCGGGCTTCGCGAAAAGCTCGATACGGTTGACGGATTTATCTCCATCGAACGGTTTCAAAGCCTTGCCGATGAAAACAAATTCGTGTCGCTATCGTTCTGGCGTGATCGCGAAGCGGTCGACGCCTGGTACCAGGTCCCCGAGCATGGCAAGGCCCAGGATGAAGGGCGACAGAGAATTTTTCAGGACTACCGGATCAGAGTCGCCGAGGTCTTTCGGGATTATGATATGGCCCAAGGGCGCCCCGCGTCTTAGACCCGGGCAAAAAAACGCCGGGTTCGAAAACCCGGCGAGTTTAACAGGGAGGGTCAGGGGCGAGGGGTACAGCCCCTGACCTGGAGAAACCACCACCTTATGGGGGGGCAAAAAGGAAGGCGGTTGCTCGATTTGCCTCATATTAAGGTATGTATGTTTCCGGAGTTTATCGATTTGGTTTCTAAATGTAACAAATTATGACCATCATGAATTATTTTAACCTATTGAAATGAATTGCTTTTCCGACGTTCTGGCCCATCCATGAAAAATACACCGTTGAATTTCTCGCAAACTGTCGCCACGAAGGGCCGAAGCGGTGAGTAAAACAACGATCAAATCCACCCTGGCGCGGCGGGTTTGGGATTCCCGGGGGCGCCCAACCATCGAGGTCGAAATCACGCTGCGCTACGGCGCCAAGGGCCGGGCCATTGCCCCGGCGGGCGCTTCCTTGGGGATCGGCGAAGCGGTCGAATCCAGGGATGGCGGCGACGCCTTCGGCGGTCTCGGCGTCGAGGCGGCCGTCGCCACCGTCAACGGTGAAATCGCCAAGACCCTCAAGGGCAGGGATGCCGCGGACCAAGCCAGCATCGACAAACTATTGATCGCTGTTGACGGCACCGCCGATAAAAGCCGGCTTGGCGGCAATACCATGATCGCCACCTCCATGGCCGCCGCCGATGCCGCCGCCGATGCCCATCGCATGCCGCTTTGGCAATACCTGCGGGATTCCAATGGTCAGCCCGCGCCGACGTTTCTACCGCTTCCGGAAATTCAAATTTTCGGCGGCGGGGTGCACGCCGGTGGCCGCGTCGATGTCCAGGAGTACATGGTCATCGCCACCGGCGCCGACAGCTTCGCCCAGGCCCTGGACTGGACCGCCGAGGTCTATCGTGCCGCCGCCGGGCTGATGGCGGACAAGGGCATGTTGCAAGGTGTCGCCGATCAAGGCGGCCTGTGGCCGAATTTCAACAGCAACGAAGAGGCCCTGGAATTGTTGATGCGGGCGATCGAGGCGGCGGGGCTGACGCCGGGTCAGGATATCAGCCTGTCGCTGGACATCGCGGCCAGTCAATTCGGGTCCAAGGGCAAATATCATCTTGCCCGTGACGGGCGAACGCTGGATTCAGACGGCTTGTCGGGGCTTTTGGTGGATTGGATCGAACGCTACCCCATTGTCTGCGTCGAAGACCCGCTGGCCGAGGGCGACAAGGAAGGCATGATCCGCTTTACCTGGGCCGTCGGCAAGCGCGTGCAGGTGGTTGGCGATGACTTCCTGGTCACCAGCGCCGAACGGATCCGCGCCCGCGCCAGGGACAAAGCCTGTAACGCGGTGCTGATCACCCCCAATCAGGCCGGAACGCTGACGGAAACCCTGGCGGCGCTGTCCGCCGCCCGCAAAGCCGGGTTCAACGCCATTGCCTCGGCCCGGTCAGGCGACAGCGAAGATGTCGGCATCGTCCATCTGGCGACCGGCTGGGACATTGAACAGATCAAAGTGGGATCGATTACCAGGGGCGAGAGAACGGCAAAGTGGAACGAGGGATTGCGCATCGCCGGCGCGCTGGCCGCCTTGGCCGGGGAAGATGGAAACATCGATGGTCCATTGCCGCCGGCAGGGACCTTCCCCTGGGGAAAATAATCGGTTTTTTTATTCGGGGCTTTGGGCCTGGCCCCGGATACGGCTGACGAGGACGGCGATCAGGCGTCTTAACACCCGGTCGCTCTCTTCAAGCCGGTCGAGCCGGCCCTGTAAGGAACTGCGGGAGATGGCGCTCAGCTTCAAATCGGACAGCGCACGGGCCGACGCCATCCGGGGCGAATTATCAATCAAGGACATCTCGCCGATGATCTCGCCGCGGTCGAGGATCGCCAACACCCGCTCTTTGTTGCCGGTGGCGCGGAAAATTTCGACCTCGCCGGAAATAATCAGATAGGCCAGTTCGCCGATCTCCCCTTCCTCGAAAAGGATGTCGCCGGACTTGAACGTTATTTGCTCGCTGGTTTTGTCATTCATGGCCTTCGCCCCCTCATCCATACCATATGCGTTTTTAGCCTTCTTAGGCATTCCATTGCCGCCGCCCGCGAGCCTTCCAACAAGAGCATCCAATTCCCCGGCGATGCGCGCTTTCCAATCGTCCGGAACCCCCTGTTGATTGAGACGCTGCTTCAACCCGTTCACCACATTGATGACCATGTCCGGGCCGGAGGCATCGGGCACCAACGAGGCCATATGATTCAACTGCCGCATAATCCTGTCGATGGCCTGCTTAATCAGAACCGGATCCTTAGCGCCGGTGGGGGAAACCGCCAAATCGAGCAGAAACCCCAAGCGCACGGCACGGTTGGGCATCACGTCCAAAAGGTGGTCGATGGCCTGCTCACGGGTTAGATCGTTTGGGCCTTCGGACAAGATAATGCGGGCGCGTTTGACAACGGCCTCACACATGCCGGGTCCGCCTAACATGCCTTCCCCATCCGCCAAAAAACGAACCAACCCGACAAAGGCGTCGCGTTCGCCGGATCGGCCCTCCTTGGTCAGATTCTGAATGCCGGAAATTTCGTGCTCGACCCGCTCCAACAGCACTTGGCGGGTCAGGGGCAGGTCGAAACGGGACATCATTTCGTTCAATTCGACAATGCACGAAATCGGATTTTTCGGCGGCTTGACGCTGCCGCGGCTTAAATTAATGAGCTGGCGGTTGGCCGTTGCCATGTCCGGCTGACCACCCAGAATTTCCATTACCGCCCCGGCGCCGTCGAGGATTTCGGCGGCGATTTCATCTACGTATGCAACCGCCTCGGGGCTCGGCGCATCGCGGCTCATGGCAATCAGATGCAATATTTTTCCGCCCCAGCCGCCGCTCCCGGAAATGCGGCCGGCCAGCGCGCCGAGGATCGCCAGCCTTCGCTCGTTAACTGATTTTTCCCACTGTCCGGCGCTCTCGACCAACGCATTCAGGCCCTTGGCCCGAAGCAACGCCGAATATTTTTCCGCGTTAGGCTCCGCCTTCGCCCGCTTCTTGATATCCTCGAAGGCGCGGGCGATGACCTCCACCCGGTCCATCGCCTTGCTGCCGTCGGCCTTGGCCTGAATGCCGCCGATGCGCTGCATGGCCGGGCCGAACAACTTGTCGTTGCGTTCCAACATCATCAACTGACCGGGGTCGAAGGCCAATTCCAACGCCGTCATGCCCCGGTCGTCCAACAACCGTCGCAGCAGCTTGCCGGCCGTGCGCCGCGCCGGAAAACTATAAAAATCGATGGTCTTTTCGCACACTGGGGACTCGTGAACAGGCGCCAGGGAAATCACATTCGGGTCGCGGTCGAGGCGTTCCTCGAAGATGACTTCGAGCGCGCCGGTGCGCTCGCTTTCAGAGACCACGCGCACCCCTTCCGGCTTGTTGAAGGTGACGGCCAGCAAACTTTCGGCCTGCCCCAGCGCCGCCGAGCGAACGGTGTGGGTAGAGTCCAAAATCCACCGATTGCCTTCGGCGGTTAAGACTTCATAGCTTTTGCCAGCGAGGTTTTTCGCCATGTCATCCCTGATCGAGAAAACTATACATTTTTATCTAGAGGGCATGATCGGAGAAAAGGGTAAATATTTAAAGAATCACCCTAGTTTAAAAATACGCTTTAAATGCTCTCATTTCGGGGATTGAAAATCCGAGCTGGCGCCGACGGGAAAGCCTTTTGCGGCGGCAATGGCGGCGGCATAATATCGACGTTGAGATCGCCCCAATCCTCCAAGCTTCTGCGGTAAAACGGTTTTTTCAACACGATCGTCGAATTTTCCAGGACCGCATCGTCGACGGCGTCTTCCAGCTTTTCCGCCAGTTTCAGGTTCCAGGGAACCTTGTAGTACCGGGGCTCGGACGAACCGGCGAGGAGAAGCCACAAATAAATGGCATTGCCTTCGTCCAGGCTGGTGCCGAGCAGGACCGCATCCATCGTATTGCGCTCAATCCACTCGAAGCTCATCGGCTTGGGCTTGGACAGCATCTCGATCAGTTCGACATAGAGGATCGGGATAAAAAGCGTGGTAATCACGATCGCCGCCACCCTGACCTTGGTCGACCGGGGCGCCCAGATCGCAAGCGCCGCCAGCGCCGCCGCAATGCCGGTGGCGCCGGCAAAGACATAGAACAGGATATCCATTATTTCCGTCCTCCCGTGATCAAAGGCTTCCTGAGGGTGCTGACGCTGCCTTCGACCAGTTCACCCTGGTCGGTCAGGCGGAAGCGAAAGGCGGTTTCCTCCTGCGAGCGGCGGTAGAGGTGAACCGTGGTTTCCAGAATCTGGCGAAGACTTTCGTACTTCGAACGCGCGCTGACGACGACGTGGACCGGAATGGTGACGCCCGGCGTCAACGGCCCGTACATGTGCACGTTGACGGTGTATTCGCCCTCCGGGATGCCTCGGCTGTAGGTAATTTCATAGTTTTTATCGGTGGCGTCTCCCTCACCGCCCAAGTCGTCCCTGAGAAGGTTGAACGTCTGCCCGCCCATGTTCCAGAACCCGACCGGCACTTCCCTCGGCGCCTGCACCCACAAATCGACGTCAAAGGGCATGGTGTTGGGCCAGTGCATCTCGATGACGACATTGCCCGGCGCCTTTTGTTCCTCGGTTTCTTCCTGTTTCAGCGTGATGTGGGGCAGCAGCATGATGACCATGGCGACGAACCCGATCAGCGCCAGCAGAATGACGTCCCGAAAGACCGTCCCCCAGGTGTCTTCGTCCAGATAATCAAGTCCCTCCTGCATGTGCCTCCCCCCTGTCGATGATCTCGGCCAGAAGGTCGATCGTGCCTGACGTTAATATCCCATAATTGACGATCAACCAGACATACAGCACGGCCCCGACCAGGGTTGTGTTCAATGCTACCGACATGCCGTTGATGAGGGTCGACACCATGGCGGCGACGTTTTCGACCTTGGTGGTGGCCTCCGGGTCGACGCCGGAGAGGGCGATGATGAAACCGATAACGGTGCCGATCAGCCCCAGCAGAACCAGGGAATTGGCGATATGGCGGACGACGACAATCCTGTCGGTAAGCCGCAGCCTCAGCGCCGTTATTTGGATGGACCGGCTTTCCGCCCCGGCCTCGGCGGCATGGGCCAAATATTTACCGGCCCGGGACTCCGGCGCCGAGGTTCCCGCCTTAAGGTCGTTCATCTCAACGCTGTGACGCCAGGTTTTGGCCCCGCAAAGAAAAAACCCGTACAGGAAAACCAGGGTGATGACGCCCGATAACTCAACCAAATGCGAAGACAGCAGGCCATCCAACCAGCCCTGAAGAAAGACAGCCGCCAATAGCCCGACCGCGACAATATTGACCAGAAGAAATCGGGTGAAAAGCAAATACCTGTACAACATCGCGGTTCCCCGCGACCAGCCGAACGGAGGCTGGATCGCAATTATTTCAAGGTGTTGGCCATATCCCCCAACAGCGCGACATAGATGCCCTGGCAGAATTCGACGGCGGCCTCGCTGCTGGACTCCCACGATGACGACCATTCGACCAGCGTCGCGCCGCCATCGGCGGCGCTCAATTTTATTTCGCCGACGTAATTGGAAACATCGACCGATGACACCGGGGGCGGACCGTCGTCGATGGAATAACGGATCACATGGTCGTCGGCGTTGACCTCGATCAGGGTTTCGTGAAAGGCGGCATTGAGAACCCGTTTCGCGCCGACCTCGCCGCCGCCGGCGTCGCCTTCGGGAACGCAACTGGTAACCACGTTCGGGCACCACGACATATCGTGGAAATTGCTGATCGTGTCCCAGACCTTTTCAACGGATTGATTGACGGTGATGGATTGGTTCGTGCTCGGCATTTGTTCCCCCTGAGGCTTAAAGCAAAAAACTCCCGAAAAAACATACTGAATTTCAACCCCCCTGTCATGCCGAATGGCGAGCCCGTTGAACGCGAAATAGAGTCGGCGCGGACTGGCGCCCCCGGTCAAAAACGATTTTAATACCCCGATGCGCCGCCGCCGCCCCCAACCGATGCTGTTCCTCGGCTTTGTCGTCGTCATGGCCGCATTGATGTACGCCACCAGGACCGGCCCGGGGTCCGAACAAAGCGTCGGCCTGAAGATGGCGGCGGGACGGCTTGCGGTCTACTACCAGGAAACCCCGCCGCCGCAAGGCTGGACCGTCGCCGCCATTCAGCCCCGCGCCGGCGAGGTCTGGATCGACCTCACCCTGCCCGACGCGGTGGCGGCGGCCTTCCCCCACAATCCGCGGCAAAAATTTCTGGATGCGCTCCGCGATCAATGCCCGCCGAAGACCGACCGGGCCTGGACCGTCCTGCGCAAAACCGAGGACATCGAGGTCCGCGGCCTCGGCCCCGGCGGCAAGGCGCTCGCCGCCATCAGCTGCCGAGCGGTCGCCGACTAGGTTTTTGCGATTATTTCGCGGGGGCGAAAGCGGGGGCAAGGCCGTCTCGGGTATCGGCGCGCCACACGATTGCCGCGATCAAACCAAAGACAACCGAAATAGCCTGTAGGCCGTTTCCTTCTGAAGATTAAGTGCCGCCGAAAGCGGCCAAGGGCGGGAAATGGTGCGGGCGGCCGGACTTGAACCGGCAAGGCTGTTAAGGCCGAGGGATTTTAAGTCCCTTGTGTTTACCAATTTCACCACGCCCGCGTGCCCCGAACCTATTCCGCCACCGGAATCGGCGCAAGGGCCTCGCCATG
>JAQBYB010000119.1 GCA_027624235.1 Pseudomonadota bacterium
CCGCCCGGAGCCATCCCGGCCAGCGCCTTGCGGCAGATTTCACCAAGCACGACGATCAGCGGCGGCTTCTGCATGGAAGCAAGCTGGCCCGACAGAAACTGGCCCAGCGAAAGATCGCCGTCCTTGCTTAGGTCCTTGCCGTCTCGCACGAACCAGCCTTTGATATAGCCATTGAGGAAGGCTTCGATGTCGCGAATTTCAGGCGTTTCAAGAAGCTCCGGTCCCCAGATCACCCGCACCCCCCGGCCCCGAAGAACCATTGCAACCGAGCCGTCCAGGTCCTGGGCGTCACGCAAGAACACCACCGAGTCGCCTTTTGCCGGAACCCGGATGGCGTGCGCGAGGTCCGCCAAAGGCGTTCGCTCGACAATATAAAGGCAAGGTGTTCTGGTCACGCGTGCGGCGCACCCATGCGACAGGCCAAGATGCCATCCTGCCAGACGCCGTCGCAAAACCACTGTTGACTTAAGCGCGCCTCTTCATGGAAACCGGCTTTTTTGAAAGCCTTCTGTGACCCCGCGTTCCCTGCGTAGTATCCCGCCTGCACCTTGTGCAAATTCAAAGACCCCAAGGCAAATTCGGCAACCACGTTAATGGCCTCTGTGGCGTAACCCATACCCCAGTGTTGTTTGTCACCGATCAGCAGACCGATCGTGCCCCGCTTGTGCGCTGTGTCCACGGGACCTAAGCGGATATTTCCGATGTGACGCGCGCCTTCAGCCAGGAAAATTCCAAGCAACAGATCAACGTCCGAGGCATTCATTGTTGCAACGAAGCGACCAACGCTTTGCCTCGTCTGTTTGCTAAATCTGGATTCCAGAAACCGGTTGACGTCCGGATCGTTGAGCCAGGCCACATATTTTTCGCTCACATCCTCAAGGGTCAGTTGCCGCAGAACGAGGCGCTTCGTAACGAGCGGTTTTGTAAGGTGCATGCGCATTTTTTAAATACCCAGCTCCACAACCAATGCCTTGACCACCCGCTCCACGTCTTCCTCATCCATTGCCGCGAACAGCGGCAGGCTCAGACATCTGGCGTAATAGGCCGTAGCGCCGGGCAATTCCTTCGCGCCGTACTGGTCCTGATAGTAAGGCTGCGTGTGAACCGGAATGTAATGAACCTGAGTGCCGACGCCATTTTTCTTAAGCCGCTCCATCAATTCCCCACGGGTCACGCCGGCGCCGTCAAAATCGATCAGGGCGACGTACAGGTGCCAGGCTGGCAAGCATCCGGGCATGCGCCCAAGGGTGCGAACCAGCGGCGCTAGTGGGGCGAGCAATGCGTCGTAACGAGAGGCCAGCAGGCGGCGGCGCTCGACAAATTTATCCAGTTTAGCAAGCTGGCTAAGACCCAGGGCGCAATGGATATCACTGGCCCGGTAGTTAAAGCCCAACTCTTGCATTTCGTAATACCAGGGATTGGTGGTGCCATCCTTGGCCAACGCCAGGTCATCATTGGTGAAGCGGGCCGCGTCACGGGTCATGCCATGACTGCGAAATTCACGTAAGCGGGTGGCCAGAACTTCATCGTTTGTGGTAAGCGCGCCGCCCTCACCCATGGCGATAACCTTGACCGGGTGAAACGAGAACACCGCCATGTCACTATCGCGACAACTGCCGACCGGGGCTTCGCCGCCACTGGCCGCATAAAGCGTGCCAAGCGCGTGACAGGCATCTTCGATAACGACAATACCGTGCTTGCGGGCAATTTCGCCGATCCCCTGCATGTCCGGACTTTGCCCGGCCAGATGCACCGGCAGAACCGCCTTAATGGCTCCCCCGTGTTCGACGATGGCTTGTTCAAGGTCTTGCGGTCGCATCAATCCGGTATCCGGATCGACATCGCAGAACACCACATCGGCACCGACATAACGCACCGCATTGGCGGTTGCCAAAAAAGTGATGGTCGGGACGACTGCCAGATCGCCGGGGCCCAGACAGATGGCCAGGGTGGCAAGATGCAATGCCGCCGTACCGCTTGAACAACTGACGGCAAATTTCCCGCCGGTGATCCCTGCGAGTTTGTCCTCGAAAGCATCGACCGTCGGCCCCGTCGTCAGGAAATCACCCCGCAACACTTGGGCGACGGCGGCGACATCATCGTCGTCTATGTCGTGGCGACCGTAAGGGAGAAATGAAGTGGCCATTATGGTCAGCCGTCGATCAATGCGCCAAGAGTTTCGGCATCTAGCCATTCATCGTTGCCGTCGCTGGTATAAGTAAAGTCTTCGACAACGGGGCGGGCCCCTTCGTGAATGCCAAGATCTGCGTCCCAAAAATTAAACGCCGGCATGATCACATATCGATCATCGAATTCCACCGTGTTGCGCGCATCATCCTGGGTGATCATGATCTCATGCAATTTTTCGCCGGGGCGAATACCGACGTTGCGGTGGGCTATGCCGGGGGCCATGGCGTCGGCCAGGGCGGTCATGCTCATGCTCGGAATTTTCGGCACGAATATCTCGCCACCCTTCATCATCGACAGACTGGATAAAACGAAGTCGCTGCCCTGCTGGACGGTGATCCAGAACCGGGTCATGCGCTCATCGGTGATCGGAATACTGTCTGCTTTTTCGGCGAGCAGCTTCTTAAACAAAGGAATGACACTGCCGCGCGATCCGATGACATTGCCGTAACGCACGACGCTGAAGCGGGTTCCGTTGGCACCGCTGAGATTGTTGGCGGCGACGAAAATCTTGTCGGACGCCAGTTTGCTGGCGCCGTAGAGGTTGATGGGATTGGCGGCCTTGTCTGTCGACAGGGCAATGACTTTTCTGACGCCAGTCCGGATCGATGCCTGAACGACGTTTTCGGCGCCGATGACATTGGTGTTGATACATTCCATCGGATTGTATTCGGCCGTCGTCACCCGTTTTAAGGCCGCAGCATGGATGACGTAATCCACCCCCATCATCGCCATCTCAAGACGATCACGGTCACGAACGTCGCCGATAAAAAAGCGGATGGACGGATATTGGTCTGTCGGAAGCTCTTGCGCCATGTCGCTTTGCTTGAGCTCGTCGCGGGAAAAAATGATGGTTTTTTTCGGCTTGTAACGCTCCAAAATGGCTTTGCTAAAAGCCTTTCCGAAGGACCCGGTGCCGCCGGTAATAAGAATGGTTCTGTCGTTCAGGTCCGGAACCGGGTTTTCAAATGTATGAAGGGGGGTGGCCATGATTGATTTCCAAAAGAACTAATTAGTGAATTTTTTCCATGCTACCGCAGTCTGGGTGAAAACGCTCACTCAGGGAAAAATTACCGGAACCGGTTGCGGTCGCGCCAAAACCTCAGGCGCAGGCGAAAACTGTCTCCAGGGGAACCCGCACCTTGACTTCTCTGCCCATAAGATTGAGCAGAATGGTGACGCGCTCTTTGTCGGTGAGGCTTTCGAACAGCCCCTCCAGGTCATTTAGCGGACCATCGATAATTTTCACCCGGTCGCCCGGCTTGAAGGCGCAACCGGCATGGGCCTTGACCAGCCCCTTGTCGTCCTGGCGCGCCATGATCTCGTCAATGATTTCCGATGGCACCAAAGCTGGGCGGCCATCGAAACTAATCAGATTGCTGACGCCGATGGTGGAATGGATCGACCACCAATTGCCCGCCTCGGGGTCCATGGCGACAAACAAATAGCGGGGAAACATCGGTGACGGCACCCAATCGATGCGCCGGGCATGCTTGCGGCGCTTCAGATACTTGGGCAGGAAAACGGTATAGCCCTGGCGCTTAAGATGAAATGCCGCCTTGTCTTCGGATTGGGTATGGGTCTGAACAACGCACCAATGTGTCATCGCGCCCCCCTCTTCCCCTTCAAAGTTCGGCCGTTCCCCTTCGATATGTTCAGAAACTTCGGCGCCAAGACCCGTTCCACCGGGAAGTTTGCGCAGGTTTCGTCATAGGCGACCTGCGGCTCGCTGATGTCGCAGATAATGACGGCGTCAACGTCTTCCGGGCCGGGCATGGCGGCTAGTACGGGAAGGCTGGAGAATTCACCAGCCTCCGGCTCATGATCGATCACGCCGATTAGCTCGATCGGGTAATCCCTGGCTGATAGCGTCATGATTTCGGCCAGGTCGCCAAGACCGTAAAGCGCCACCCGGTTCCAACCCCGCGTGTGGCAATGGCTCAATAAATCGGCGCCCTCGGCGCGGGCATGACGGAATAGGTTGAAGGACTGGGATAGGTATTCAGTGGTCAGGCGACTTTTTTCGGCGAAACCCTTGGGCGTCAGGTAATAAGCGTACCGGTTCGCCGGCACTTGGCTGACCTTGATCAGGCCTTTTTTGACGCAGCGTTTCAGATACGCATTAGTCAAACCCAGAGCGATACCCAAATCGCTGGCCATCGAACGCTGGGAGGTCCCGGAATCCTCGCCAACCATGTTCAACAGGCCAAGGGTAATCTTGGCCTCGTTGTCCAGGTCCGGCGAATCGGTATCTGTTTTTGGCATGCAGCACCCGTTCTATATAGCCGGCAACACCCTGAAATGATTGGAATCGTCCCCGCCAAGCCCGCCTGGGCCCGGTACGTTGTTCACCATACCGTTCAAAAAACGAACACTACATTGTTCATAGCGTGAACGTCAAGAACTCAAATAAAAAAACAAGGGGCTGTACCAGATAACACATAAAAGGTGTTATCCTGAGCAGTATGAGGAAGAGCCGTTTAAGCAAGCACAAGCAGGGTCGGCTTGTAGAGCATTTTGTAGCTGGGACGACGGCCAGATGCGCGGCTTCACTTGTCGGCGTGAACTTCAAAACCAGCGCTTATTATTTCCACAGACTTCGCGAGATTATTGCTTATCACCTTGAACAAGAAGCCGATGCTGTTTTCAGTGGCGAGATCGAAGTTGATGAAAGCTACTTTGGTGGCAAGCGTAAGGGGAAACGTGGACGTGGTGCGGCAGGGAAAGTCCCGGTATTTGGGCTCTTGAAGCGTGGAGGGAAGGTCTACACGAAGATCATCCCCGATGCTTCGTCAGCGACGTTATGTCCCATCATTGAGCGTAAAGTCGTGCCTGACAGCATCGTGTATTCTGACTGTTGGCGAGGCTATAACGCGCTGGATGTTTCTGATTTCAGGCACTTCCGCATCAATCATTCCAAACTGTTTGCAGACAAGGCAAATCACATCAATGGGATCGAGAATTTTTGGAATCAAGCCAAGCGCCATATGCGTAAATTCAACGGTGTTCCAAAGGAGCATTTCGGGCTATTTTTGAAGGACTGTGAGTGGCGTTTTAACAACAGTGACCCATTATCTCAATTAAGACAGTTAAGACAGTGGGTTAAAGGCCAATTGAACTAGTTATCTGGTACAGCCCCTTTTTCTATCCCGGAATCGAACGCCAACGCCGCCTCCGTTACCACTAATAAATAAAATTCCAGAATCTTCGAGCGCGCGTTGAATTTTTCTCAAAGTCGAACCCCGCGCATCAGTGCCATTTTCAAAGCGACTGATTGTATTTGCAGAAATACCAGTTTTTTTAGCTAAATCACGCACTCCCCACCCTAGTGCGGCGCGAGCCATTTTCACCTGTTCTTTAGTCAGCACTGTCACAATCCATTCTCGTAGGGGCATCAAAAATCATTGACAGAGTTACTTCATATGTGTACATACAATACCTATAAGGTGACAATAATGTCATTTTAACAACCCGCAAAGCCTAGGGAGAAAATTATGAACCATCCATTAACTTTAGAACTACAACTCCATGAATACCTTCGGGAAAAGCTGCTAACAGAATTCCACGAAATCGACGAGGAAACGCTGAACGATACCCTCGAAGGCCTAACCGACCTCCATGATAAGTTAGCCGCGGTCATACGGTCCCAGCAAGAAGATAGTACGCTAGCGAACGCA
>JAQBYB010000120.1 GCA_027624235.1 Pseudomonadota bacterium
TGAGGAGGACCGGAGGTCCGTCTCGAAGGCTCACTCAACCAAATCATGGGTTTTTCAGCAGCCTGCTAGTACTTAAACGGCAGAATTCGGGCGTTCCAAAATGATTGTTCGCCCAGGTGCGACCATGACAACGCCTTGGAGCGAAACTTTTTGAAATCGTCATAGATCTTGCGGGTGAGGACATCGCCGCCGGTCCCCAAGGCCGTCACCACCTCGCCGGAGGCTGCGCCGATGGCCTTCAGGGTGGCGTCGTCAAAACGCCGCATGTCGATTTTGTGTTTCTGGCGAAGGGTGAACAGCGCGTCGGCGTTGCGGGCGCCGTATTCGGCCTGGGAAATGGCGTTCTCAGCAGCCATCGCCTGGCTGACCACGGCCTTAAGGCCGTCATCGAGACTGTCCCAAACCTTCAAATTCATACCGGCGGACAGCGCCGTGCCCGGTTCGTGAAAGCCGGGATAATAGTAATATTTAGCGACCTTATAAAAACCGAGCGCCAGATCGTTCCACGGCCCCGCCCATTCGGTGGCGTCGATAGCGCCGGACAGAAGCGCCGGGAAAATCTTCACCCCGGCCAACGGCACCGGCACCGCCCCGATCCGTTTCAAGACTTCGCCGCCCAGCCCCGGCATCCGGATTTTCAATCCCTTGAAGTCATTGATCCCTTTGATTTCCTTATTGAACCAGCCACCCATCTGGGCGCCCGTATTGCCGACCTGAAAGGGCTTGATATTGAACCCGGCGGATAATTCGTCCCACAATTCCTGGCCGCCACCGTGATAAACCCAGGCCGCCATTTCACCCGCCGTCAATCCGAAGGGGATGGCGGCGAAAAAATTAAAGGCGCGGGACCGGTTCTGCCAATAGTGCTCAAATGCGTGGTAAAGGTCGGCGGCGCCGCCGGAAACGGCGTCAAAGGATTCGAACGGCGCCACCAATTCACCGGCGGCATACACCTTAATCTCCAAGCGCCCGGCGCTCATCCGGGTAATGGCGTCGGCCAGACGCCGGGCGCCGGTGCCGAGGCCGGGGAAATCGCGGGGCCAGGTGGTGACCATTTTCAACTGCCGCAGGCCCTGTGATATTGCCGGCGACGGAAACGCCGACGCACCGGCGGCCAACGTCACGCCCTGGACCGTCCGGGTCAGGAATCGGCGCCGCTTCATTCGCCAAGGCTTTCCGGCAATATTATTATTTCCCCTGGATGCGCCAGCCTTCGGGCGACAGTGTTTCCATCGGTTGGAATTTCGCTTTATAGGACATTTTTGAACATTCGGCGATCCAAAACCCCAGATACGCATACTCCAACCCAAGGGCACGGACCCGGTCGATCATCCATAAAATCATCAGGGTGCCCAGGCTATCCCTGTATAGGGCCGGGTCAAAGTAACTGTAAACCGCCGACAGGCCGTTATCGACGCGATCCATGAGACAGGCGGCCACCAAGGTCTGATCCTGGTCGCGGAATTCCAGCAAAGATGATTCTACCGGCGTGTCCTCGATCAAGGCCTGATAATCCCGGAAATCCATTTTTGCCATATCGCCGTTGCTATGCCTTGATTCCTGATAGGCGGAGAAAATTTCGAATTGCTCCTGGCTGGCGACGGGTGATATTTCCGAAATAATGAGCCGTTTGTTGCGGTTCCAGATCCGGCGCTGCGAACGGGACAGCTCAAACCGGCGGGCCAGGATTCTTACCGCCTTGCAGGCCTGACAGCTCGGACACGCAGGGGCATAGGCGATATTGTGGCTGCGCCGGAACCCGGCCACGGACAGCCCGTTGTGCAACGCCACCGCATCCCGTCCCAATAATTCGGTCACCACGCGGCGCTCAATCCGGTCAGGCATATAGGGGCATGGAAGTGGCGCCGTAGCGAAAAAAAACCGGGTGTCGTGAATAGGTTGATGCTTCATGGTGAGCGGTCTCTATGGCTGTCCCTTTGGCGGCCCCTTTGGCGGTCAGGAGCATGCGCCCATTTTATCCTAGTCACCGACGCCAGCCAACCGGTGATCCTTAGCTTATTACTTGGCCCCATCAAGCTGCTTCTTTCTAAGCGCATCCAGCCCCGGCAGGGAGGGTCTTACATCTTCCTTGGGGAGGTCAAGAGACTGGCTATTGGGTTTGATCGCTTTCTTGAAAACAGGAAGGTCAAACCCGACTCCGGGTTTAGTCTTCAGCTTTGCCGGTTTGCCGATGCCTTCTTTTGTCTGACGGTCCTTAATGCTTTCCAACCCAGGTAGGGAGGGGGCTTCTTCCACCGGCGCGACTTTAATTTCCAGCGTGGGTTCGGTTTTTTTCTTGATCACCGCGCCGGGCTTCCTTGCCTCCGCCTTTGGCGGCGTCGGTATATTGAGGCCTTCTTTTTCCTGACGGTCCTTGATATTTTCCAGCCCCGGAAGTCCGGTTTCGATTTTATTCTTCTTCTTTATCTCTTTCTTCACCTCTTTCTTCGCGGCCGGATTGTCCTTACCGGTGCCGCGCAACAAGATAATGGAAAGTCGGCGGTTGCGGGCGTTTTCCGGGTCTTTGGGCAGGAAGGGCTCCGATGCCGCCATGCCGACCACCCGAGACACCCTCTCGAAAGGGACCTTGGAAAAAACTATTTCCCGGCGCGCCGCGTTGGCGCGGTCGGCGGACAGTTCCCAGTTGGAATATCCGTCATCAGAGATGAAGCGCTTCGAATCCGTGTGCCCGGATATGGATATCTGTTGCGGCATTTTGACAATGACCTTGGACACCAGCTGAATAAGCCGTTGGGCATGGGGAAGCATTTCGGCGCGGCCGCTTTTGAACATTGGCAGTCCGTCCTTGTCAAGAAGCTGAATCCGCAGACCTTCCGGGGTGTTGTCGATCAGCAAACTTTCCGCCAGTTCCTTGATTTGGGGCAATTTGGCAAAGTTCTGCTCCATTTCCTCCTGGGCTTTTTCCAGCTGCTCCTGCTCGACGACTTTTTTGCGTTCTTCTTCCACCTCTTCTTCCGTCGGCTCGGCCTTGGCTTTTTCGGAGGCCTCTTCGCCGCCCGTTCCCGCCTTCGGCGGCGGCAGGTTGACGACGACGCTATCCTTGGAGGTGGAGCTTTTGGCGACGCCTTCTTCGGTCATGGTCTTGCCAGCCAAAATATCACCGGAGCCGCTTTCCGACTTGGCGACACTGACCGGAGCGAAATAGTTGGAGATGCCTTGAAGTTGTTCCTGGGTGACCGAATTCAACAACCACAACAACAGAAAGAAGGCCATCATCGCGGTCACGAAGTCGGCGTAAGCGATCTTCCAGGCGCCGCCGTGCGCCGCATGGCCACCTTTTTTGATCTTCTTGATGATGATCGATTGATTGGATTTATTGTCAGCCATGCCCTAATTCCATCAGATCGATATGGGGGGTACCTATGAAGGCAAATTGTCGAGCATTTCCTCGACCTCGGCAAAGCTCGGCCGGACATTGGAGGCCAGGGTTTTACGGGCAAATTCAACCGAAATCTGCGGCGCGTATCCTTGCATGTGCGCGATGATGGCGGTTTTGATGCAGTTCAAGTAGAAGGAGTCAGCGGCGAAGGTCGCTTCAATGGATTTACCCATCGGCGTCACGAACCCGTAGGAAAGCAGAATCCCGGCAAACGTCCCGACCAACGCCGCGCCAATCAGGCCACCCAAAATTTCCGGCGGCTCGGTGATCGACCCCATGGTGACAATAACGCCAAGAACGGCGGCGACGATGCCCAACGCCGGCATGGAATCGCCCATGGTCAACATGGCCCCGGATATGGCGGCATCCTCGGCGTGATGGATATCCAATTCGGCCTCCATCACCGCTTCGACCTCATGCGGGTTTGACGCGCCGAGGGTCAAGACGCGGAGATAATCGCAAAGAAACTCGACCGCGTGATGATCGTTCTGGAATGACGGAAAATTCATGAATATTGGGCTGGTGTCGGGAGCTTCCACATGGGCTTCCAGGGCCAAATCCCCCTTGGTCTTGGCCAGCTTGAACACCGTAAACAGAACGCCGAGAAGTTCTTCGTAGGAGGTCCGGTTATACTTCGGTCCTTTGACCACAAGCGCCATCGATTTGGCAAGGCCCGTCACCACCGGTTTTGGGTTGGCGATTAGAAACGCCCCGAAGGCGCCGCCGAAGATGATGACAAATTCAATCGGCTGCCATAACACGCCCAAGTCGCCATGAATGGAATAGCCGCCGATGACGGCGCCCACGACAACAAGAAAACCGATAATGAAAAACATTCCGTCCCTCTATCCCTTGTTTCGGCCTGTTCTATGATCCGTCACGGGATTTGCTCACCACATAGGCACGCTATAGTGTGCGCCGCACTGGGACAATATTTTACTTTTAAATAAATTGGAATCATCACCAATATCATTTCTTATTTTATTCATCCCTTCAATTCCCATATACCTTCCAGGGAATGGATGGATTTTTCCTTTTATCAAGATTTAGGCGCATTTGACGTGTCATTCGATTCCGAGAAATACCGCCAAGCCCTGGGGCGATTCGCCACCGGTGTAACCATCGTCACCGGATTGACCGCCGAAGGCCAACCGGTGGGGGTGACCGTCAATGCATTCGCCTCGGTCTCGCTGGACCCGCCGTTGGTCCTGATCTGCCTGGCCAATGAGACCGGCAGCCTGGACGCGTTTACCAAGGGTGATCGATTCGCCGTCAATATTCTTGAGGAAAGCCAGCGGCAACTTTCCGAATCCTTCGCCGGGCCTCAGGAACACAAGTTCAAGACTCAATTCTATGAGACATGGGACAGCGACTGCCCGATCCTGCCCGGTTGCCTGGTCAATCTTGAATGCACCCGCATCAACGTCAAGGAAGGCGGTGACCATGTCATCGTTCTCGGCCGCGTTGATCGCATCGAACAGGCCGCGGACGGGAAGCCTTTGTTGTTTTTCAAAAGCGCCTATGACCGCCTCGGGGATGACTAGCCCCCCATCAGCCGACTCGTCGTCCCGGCCGGGGCCGCCCATCATTAAGGCGCTGGTCGCCCAGGCCCTGGCCGCCCTGGTGGTGTTTGGGGGGGGGCGGATGTTTGCCTCCGCCATTGGCATCAACGCCCCGATGGCCGGACTGTTGGCGGCGCAGGGAATGATGGCGGCGATTTTTGGCTTCCTTTTCAGGCTGCCGCTTTGGTGGCTGCCGATCCATTTGCTGTTGCCACCAGCTGTCGCCGTAACCTTGGCCTGGAAGCTTCCTGCCTGGGTATTTCCAGCTGCCTTCGTGGCGTTGTTGGGAGTCTTTTGGAACAGTATGCGCGGCGGCGTGCCTTTGTACCTGAGCAATCTTTCAACCAAGACGGCGCTGGCTAGGCTGCTGCCCGAAAAAGGCGGTTTCCGCTTCGCTGATCTGGGTTGCGGCCTTGGCGGGCCGGTCCTTACCCTTTCCCGGGTTCGCCCGGAAGGCCGGTTCACTGGCTTCGAGACGGCGCCGCTTTTATTCGCTATCGCCTGGCTCCGGCAACGCTTCCGGGGGCAGGGCAACGGTGAAATCCGGCGCACCGATTTCTGGTCCGTGGATTTGAGCGATTTCGACTTCGTTTATTGTTTCCTGTCGCCGGTGCCGATGCCGGCGCTTTATGAAAAAGCCCGCCGGGAAATGCGCCCCGGCAGCCTGTTGATCTCCAACAGCTTCGAGGTGCCGGGCCACCCCGCGGACGAAATCGTCAGCGTCGAAGACCGCCGCCAAACCAAACTTCACCTGTGGAAAATGGGGGAAAAGGAAAAAGGGGGGGAAGCGGACTAATACCAACTTGCAAAAAGTTTGACTCATTAAGGGTTTGTTAGGCTGGACGTGATTCAACATGGAAAACAAAGGAGTTTTCCATGGCACGAGGTATTTCCCTACG
>JAQBYB010000121.1 GCA_027624235.1 Pseudomonadota bacterium
CGGGGGCCCGCCGCGGGGCGCACCGGGCGGACCGGGCGGACCGGTCCCGAAAATCGGCGAGCCCAACATTCTGCCAGGCGTTAAATCCATCGTTGCGGTGGCCAGCGGCAAGGGCGGCGTCGGCAAATCGACGACGGCCGTCAATCTGGCGCTGGGACTGGCTGTATCCGGCAAAAAGGTCGGCTTGCTGGACGCCGATATTTACGGGCCGTCGATGCCCCGCATGATGGGCATTAGCGGACAGCCTTCCTCATCCGACGGCAAAAACCTCGACCCCATGGAAAATTACGGCATCAAGGTGATGTCCATGGGCTTCCTGGTCGAAGAAGACACACCGATGATCTGGCGCGGACCGATGGTGCAATCGGCCCTCGAACAGATGATGCGCGACGTCAACTGGGGCGAATTGGACGCCTTGATTATCGATATGCCGCCCGGCACCGGCGACGCGCAATTGACGATGGCGCAGCGGGTGCCGCTGACCGGCGCCATTATCGTCTCGACGCCGCAGGATATTGCCCTTCTCGACGCCCGCCGCGGCCTCAATATGTTCCGCAAGGTCGATGTGCCGGTGTTGGGCCTGATTGAAAACATGAGCTATTTCAACTGCCCCCATTGTGGTGAGCGCTCCGACATCTTCAGTCACGGCGGCGCCAAGGCCGAAGCCGAAAAGCTGGGCATGGACTTCCTCGGCGAGATTCCTTTGCATATGGATATCCGCGAAACCTCGGACTCCGGCAAACCCATCGTTGTTTCCGACCCGGACAGCGAACACGCCAAGGCCTATCGCGCCATTGCCGACAAAACCTGGGTCAACATCGAACAGGCCCTGGCCGCGCGATCCGCCAAGGCGCCCAAAATCGTCGTTCAATAACCATCCCCCCGTAGCCGGTTTTCCTTGCGGGGGACACCCCCGTAGCCGGTTTTCCTTGCGGGGGACACCCCGTAGCCGGTTTTCCTTGCGGGGGACACCCCGTAGCCCCGGGGGACATTTTCGCTTATCATGAAGCGCCATGGAAGCAAGACACCGACATAAGCCGGCCCGTATCGCCCTTGCCGGGCTCGCCGCCCTGTTTCTGGGCCCGCTGAGTATCATGGCGGGGGCGGCGGCGGCGACTGAAATGGTCAAGCCGTTGCCGGGCGAGGACTGCAAGCGGGTCCGGCTGGCGCTTGAGAACGATCTCCCGTTCGGCCCCGGCTTCCGGCGGCTGGAGGTCGCCTTCCCGAAAAATGCCCGCGGCATCGAAGGCCACGTCTGCCGGCTGTTGACCATGGGCACCGGCGCTCATATGGAAGGCTACGGCATCGCATCGCTCAAGGACATGCGGTCCAAGGTCAGGCACGCGTTGACGACGGCGGGGCTGGAGGAAACCCCCGAAACCGCGCGCTTTTCGGAAAAATCCAGGCACGGACGCGAGGTCTTCGCGCTCTATAGGGACAACGCCATTTGCGTCACCACCATCGTCGTCGGCATGGTCGATGGCGCGACCCCGGCGGCATCCGCCATCAAAGACGGCAAACTGATGCTGTCCAAGCTCAAACCCCATCAACGGGAATGGTGGATTTCCGTCGATTGTTTCACCTTGCCCGAGCCGGCCAAGACGGCAGCCAAAACCGGCGTTAAGGCCGACGTTAAGGCCGGCGTTAAGGCCGACGGGGGCGCCGACATTGAGACCGTGGTTGAGCCCGACGTCAGCGCCGAAGCGATCAAGGAACTCGAAGCCGAAATCGCCAAGTAGCACCCGACGAAGAGTCAGCCTTTCCGGTCCAGAATAACGAAGCTGTAGGCGGGGCCGCCGTCTGTTTCCGGCTCGCGGTCCTGACGGTCGGTTTCCTTCCAGTCGCCCCTGTCGAATTCCGGGAAATAGGCGTCGCCGGGCAATTCCTGGTCGACCTCCGTCAGGTAGATGCGCCCGGCCCTGTCGATGGCCTGGGCGTAGATTTCGGCGCCGCCGATGATGAACACCTCCTTCGGCCTCCCGTCGCCGCCCCACAATTCCTCGAATGCCGTCGCCTGAGCCAGCGCCTCGTCGAGGCCGTGCACGACATCGGCGTCATCGGCCTGAAATGCCGGATCGCGGGTGACGATGATGTTGGTGCGCCCCGCCAGCGCGCCGCCGATGGCCTGATAGGTCTTGCGGCCCATGATGATCGGATGGCCCATGGTCACCGCCTTGAAGAATTTCAGGTCTTCGGAAATCTTCCACGGCATGCCGCCGTCGAGGCCGATGACCCGGTTATCCGCCATCGCGACGATCAGGGAAATACGCATGGTACCTCAGACCGCGATCGGGGCGGCGATGTGGGGATGCGCCTCGTAGCCGGTGAGCGTGAAATCGTCGAAGGCGAAGGCGAAAATGTCGCCGACATCCGGGTTCAACGCCATTGTCGGCAACGCCCTGGGCGAGCGCGACAACTGCAGGTCCGCCTGCTCGAAATGATTGGCGTAGAGATGCGCGTCGCCGAAGGTGTGGACAAAATCGCCCAGCCCCAACCCGGTCGCCCGCGCCACCATCTGGGTCAGCAACGCATAGGAGGCGATGTTGAAGGGCACGCCCAAAAACACGTCGGCGCTGCGCTGATACAGCTGGCACGACAGCTTGCCGTCGGCGACATAGAACTGAAACAGGCAGTGGCACGGCGGCAGCGCCATGTGATCGACATCGGCGACGTTCCAGGCGCTGACGATGTGGCGGCGCGAATCGGGGTTGGTCTTGATGGCGTCGACGACGTGGGCGATCTGGTCGATCTTGCCGCCATCTGGCGCCGGCCACGACCGCCACTGGTGGCCATACACGGGGCCGAGATCGCCGTTTGCATCGGCCCAGTCGTCCCAGATACGCACGCCAGCATCGTTCAGCGCCTTGACGTTGGTGCCGCCGTCGAGGAACCACAACAGCTCATGGATGATCGATTTCAAGTGCAGCTTCTTGGTCGTCAGCAGCGGAAAGCCCGCCGCCAGATCGAACCGCATCTGATAGCCGAAAACGCTTTGCGTGCCGGTGCCGGTACGGTCGCCCTTGAGCGTGCCGGTTTCGCGGATGTGGCGGAGAAGGTCGAGGTACTGTTTCATGGAATATTTTAAGCCGTTGCGCCCCCAAAATCCCCAGGGCCTGGGAATCGCCGATTTTACCCCGCCCAGCCCGGCGCGCAAAGGTCGGTAATATTAAGGGGGCTTCGCCCCCTTAACCCCCCACCAAGGGCCACCCGGCCCTTGGAACCCGTGTAATTGGTATTGTGAACCCCCGAAATTGGTGTCCCGGTATCGCAGATCATAACCTTTTAATCGGGCACCCAATCCGTTGTGAAATCTAAGGCTTCAATTACGTCATATATATTTCCACATTGAACGTTAAATTGATTGCAAACATCGGGGATCTTCCGATTCGATCTTTGCTTATTAGGTGCGGAAGATTCAAATGTCACAACGAAACGGTTTTCAACATCCGCATAACCATAGGATATGAGGAAAGGGTCACGACCAATTTTATCAATCTCAGCTTCGTCTAGGTCACGGGCATACCCCATTGCCGTAATTTCTGATACACGACCTGGATCAGCCTCTTCATCAAGAAGTAAGGCGTTCTTTACATCCTCTTCTTTCAACCAACAAGCTCACCCCTGCCAACCACTACCTCCTCGTATTGTTCGATTGGTATTTTGACCAAGCCCGCTTCTCCGTTATATCGCAGCCACTGCCAGAAAATGGGAAACCGCAAAAAAGGATAAAATGTGTTATCGGAAGTGATAAGGGTGTCGGCGTCGAGAAGGTAAATCATAAGCCCCCTAAGCTGCCCGACCGATATTGACTAAACGATGTACGGCTGTCGGCTTTACACCGAGAACCCGAGCTGCTTTTGTCGTGGAGAGAACCCTTTCTGCAACCATCCTCCTTACTGTGCCTACAAGGCCCGGTCCGACGCGGTGCCTTCTTACAACATAATAATCCGGACCAGAATCACCTCTGGGCCTATCTCTTTGTTGCGCTATGCGATCCTCATCGAAGGCGGCACTTAATCTTCTATAAACGTCCCACTCTATGTGGCCGTTGCTTAAAAGATTATAGGCAACCATTTTACGACTGAGGTTCTTTGCCGTAGCAAAGCCACCAATTCGCTCTATCAAAGCTTCAAGGTTTTTTTCCTGCCGTGCTTCGATCTCTGCAAGTTCCTCAGGGTCCAGAAGAAATTTTGCTGCTACAGCGTCGCAGAACCTTTCGATATCTTCCTCGCCGTCATAGCCGCTGATACCTGTTTGCCCGAGCCAGATGTGTGCGAGTTCATGGAGAAGTGTAAACGCCCAAGCTGCCTTGGAGTCTTTTTCATTGATAATGATAAACGGTGCAATGTTGTCAGCGAGGGCAAAGCCGCGAAAGAATTTTACATCAATGTCGGTATGATGCGTTCCAAGATTTCCCATAAGCAGCACGAAGACACCGATCTTCTCAACAGCTGCGCGTAAGCTTTTGAAACCTTCGTTAATAGACGGGGCGTTCACTTGGCCGTTAGGGGCACGAAAATCATCTTTGGAAAAGTTAAGGACTCTGTTCATTTCATCCACTAGGGCGGTCACACCATCTTCCATCTGTGCTGAGCCAACAAATGGTAGCGGTTCGTCCTCACTTGCTTCCTCAAGTGCAGCCCTGATGAGTCCTTGTCGGACGTGCACATCCCTTAACAGTGCACTTAGAAGGGCTTCGGAATCTATGGGAAGGGCTTCGGGAAGGGTCCGGAAATCTTGACCCTTGTCACTTTCTCGGGGCGAATTTGGTAAATAGAAAGTTAGGAGTGGCCGACGGTATTTTTCAGACATATTAGCTAACTGACGCCGACTCGGGTCGCGATCACCGGCTTCAAGAGCCTCAAGTCTATTCGGCCCGCTTAATCCAAGTTTGTTCGCGGCATCTTCTATGGAGAGACCTGCCGTCTCTCTTGCCCATATTAGAATTTCTGGGTTAACCGTAGGCATATGTCTATGTCTCAGATAGTTCTATTACAGTCGAGTTTCCGTCAATTAGTACTAGCAAATACTGGTACAGCCCCCTTAATTATTCATTCCGTCGTTTTTAGGATTTGCGGCCCCCCTTGACTCTCTCTCATAAATGTTCTATATTTGTTCTAATGCTTGCCCGCGCTCTTTGACATCGTGAATACGGTTGCCATCAACGCCTTTCATGGCGCGCCTGTCGGTATGGGCAAAGGGTGGCGTTTCGTTGGCGACGGTTTTTTTGCTCCCGGTCCGGGCCGCGCCCGTCCTCGCCTCTTGTTGTTTAGTCCCTGTCCGGGCCGCGCCCGTCCCCGCCTCTTGGCCAAAATGACGACAAATGACGACATTTTCGCCCGCTTTTTGGACCAAAAACGTGCAAAATCAATGTGTTGTCGTGATTTCGGGGGCTAAAAATGACGACTTTAGGACGACTTTAGGACGACATCATGACGACTTTCCGACGACTTTAGGACGACTTTAGGACGACATCATGACGACACGAGGACGACTTCCCGGCGACAGCCTTGCGACCCACCCCGAGAAGATCGGCAACCTCGTATTCATAGATGAGACCGGTCTCAACACCAAGATGGCCCGCCTCAGGGGGCGCTGTCTCAAAGGCCAACGGATGGTCGCCAGCATTCCCCACGGGCACTGGAAAACCATGACCTTTATTGCCGGGTTACGCTGTGATCGCTTAACCGCACCCTGGATCATTGATGGCCCCATGAACGCTGATATCTTCGAGCAATACATCAAAACACAGCTTGCCCCGATCCTTAACAAAGGGGACGTCGTTGTTCTCGATAATCTCCCGGC
>JAQBYB010000122.1 GCA_027624235.1 Pseudomonadota bacterium
CATGGAACATCGATCCAATGACAATCCCGGCGCGCCAGTGGGTCATGGAAGGCCGCTTCATCAAAAAGTTCGTATCCCTGATTATGGCACCGGGCGGAGCCAGCAAGTCGATGCTCTCGATGGAAGAAGCCGTCGCCGTCGCCACCGGCCGGGCTATCACCGGCATGGAGGTCCGCCGCTCAGGTGCGGCCTGGATCTTCAACAACGAGGATCCAGAAGAAGAGTTGCACTGTCGATTGGCCGCGATTTACCAGCACTGGGGAATCGATCAAACGGAACTCGAAAACAGGATATTCGTCAACTCTGGTCTTAATAACCGCTTGATTGTCGCCCGGACCGACAGGAAGGCGACAGTGCAGATGCCCGAGGTGGAGGGGCTCAAAGACCACATCCGCGCCCATAAGATCATTCATCTGACCGTCGACCCGTTCGTGCGTTGGCATGACGTGGACGAGCAGGATAACTCGCAAATCGATTTCGTCGTCCGGCAGTTTGCCAGCATCGCCGATGACTGCGACTGCGCGATTTCCCTGGTCCACCACACCCGCAAGACACCCGCCGGTGGCAGCTACGCGGGCGACGCGGACTCGGCGCGTGGGGCGTCGGCGCTGGTCTACGCCTGCCGATCCGCGCACACCCTGATGGAAATGACGTCCAGCGAAGCTGCAAACATGGGGATCAAGGAGGATCGCCGCCGCTGGTATATCCGCTTCGACAACGCCAAAAGCAATTTGTCTCCACCGGCCGAAGACGCAACGTGGTTCGAGCGCGTCAGCGTCGCCATACCCAATGGCGGACTGAATATCGGCGAGGGCGATCATGTCGGTGTCCTGGTGCCATGGGACGCACCATCAACGGACTTCGTCCTTACGCCGGCCAAGGCCACGGAAATCCTTAAAGAGGTAGACGAGAGATGGCGGCACGGCGAGCCGTTCAACGACAGCTACCAGTCCGGTGTTCGCTACCTCGTAACCCATTTGCAAAGGAACCATGAAATGACCAAACCGCAGGCGAGAAAAGTGGTCAGAGACTGGATCGAAAACGGAATGCTGGTGCGTGAACAGGTAGACGCCAACAGCAAGAAAATTGGCCTGAGGGTCATAAAATGGCCGGGGAATATCAACTAATGGTGGTTGCGGAGCAATTGCGGAGCTGTGCGGAGCTGCACGGAGCAACGCTGCGGAGCAACAGTGTGACCCGTTAATAGAACATTGCTGCTCCGCAATAAGCGCGGAGCAACACTGCTCTATGCATTAACGGGCTTTCGCGCCGCTTCGGGATTTCTGCAATTACAACTCAACTTAGGAGTAGAAGATGACCAAGACCTCGGACGCACTCGCAATTCAGTCGGTAATAGACGGCCTCGATCATGTCGCCAGCGAATTGGAAAACAAATGGGGTGTCGGACGATTACGCCTCCTCGTCGACAACCATCTACGACAACTGTTTGACCAACAGGCCGCCCTGTTCAATGAGGCGGTCTTCGCTAATGACCTGAAGAGTATCCGTGAACACGGCGAAGGGATGCGCCGCGGGTGGGTCGCGCTGGATCAGGCTGCCGACCAATCCGGTGCTAAGCCACTCGATCCCGACATTTGGGAGGTAAACGGCCCTGACGGTGTCATCGTATTGGTGAGAACTAACCCGGAGGCACACGCCGTCGTCCGTGAAGGCCGCGCCGCCGAAGTGTGGACGCTGGATGAGGTGGCGAAAATCATCGGCAATTTGCGCCGCACCGTTGGGGAAGCCAAGCGCGTTTTCCCTGGTGCACAGGTTGTCGATGCGGTCGATCGATTTGGCCGTGGGGATGAATTGCCACCAAATCTGGATTGAAGAAATGGCCCGTTCCCCTCTCCCCGCAGAATTGTCGCAATTAGCCGATCACGAATACCATCAGAAAAAAAGCCGTCACGAGCGCAGCTCTAGTTGCAGCAGGGTGACGTCAAGAGGATAGAATTAGGATCCGTTGACACGACGGTGAGGAGAACCGGCCCGTCAATTTCAGGTTAGAGAGGGTATGGTCAATGAACCATCAACTGTAGCAGTGCTGACCTGATCGGCGAGTATCCCGTTCGAAGACAAGGGTTTCTCCGCCCATTCTCGAAGAATACCTTTTACTTCGCGCCAGACACTCAAACGATAAAAATCACCGTGCTCATTAGCGTGGGTAGTTCCTTCCACGGCAATCTGCCGGGCGCGATCCAAGCCGTTCTCCCTGACGAGCGATGTAGCCATTTCTAGGGAAGCACCAGAGTAAGACAGGTTTTGTTGCACGGGCATCTTCTCTTTCGTTTGAATAGGGGGCTGCCGTAACTCCGACGACGGTCATTTGCGGCAACCGGAGAGGTCGGCTCCCCATTGCTTATGTCCATGATAACCGAAAACCCAAATGGTGAGCATAGTTATTGTTACTGCCGAGCCGCCCGCGCTGTTTCCATTGAACGACAGGACCGAAACAGTCGACCTCGTCGCAACCCATCTGACGCAATTCGTTTCGATACCTGCTCGCAACAGTTTACGGACATAACACGGACAAAAACTGACATATAGAACATATCCAATTGATAATACTTGTATTTCTGTAAATTATCCGCTGATATAGTATCAGTGACGTATCCAAAACGAGGTGATAATGGGTGATTTCGACTCCTTTCCTGGCGCGCGCAAGTGGGCCACCGAGGATCAAGAGAAGGCTCGAGATGCGTGCCTGCCCCGTCGCCAGGGGCCGTCGTGCCACATGAGCGTGATGGGATTTGCCGATCAATCATGAGCGAGACCACAACCACCGAAACACCCAAGCGGAAGCCGGGCCGGCCGCCGGGCCACCCACGAACGGGCGGCCGGGCGAAGGGAACACCGAACCGCGCCAATCAGATCACCCGCGATTACATCGTCGAGGAAGGCGCGCCAATCGCTTTCCTTTGCTCGGTGGTGCGCGGGAAGCGTTTCGCGGCCGCCGCGGCGCCGGGGGACGCCGAGCGGGCGCATGTCTATCCGACGATGGATCAGCGGCTTCGCGCCGCCGAGATCCTGGCGCGCAAGGTGACGCCGGACCTAAAATCCCAGGAACTCACCGGAAAGGACGGCGGGCCGGTGGCTCTGACGCTCCTGGACTTCCTGAAAGAGTTGCCGGCATGACGTGTTTGTGGTGCGACCAGCCATTCGATCCGGGCGCACGGGGACGGTTCTGTTCGACGCACTGCCGTCGCACCTTCCATACCGCGGCTCGCCGGTGGGCCATTGCGGCGGTCGAGACGGGTTGCCTTGCCGTAGCCGATCTCAGGAATGCTCCTCAAAAACCGTATACGGTTTCTACAGCGCCATCTCGGGGCATCCGACACCCGGACAGGGTGCAATCGCCTTCGCGCGTCGGCGGGGCCCTGGCGTGACCGCGGCGCTGGCCGACAACGTGCGCTACCTGCAGGCCCGCGCTGAACGGCTGTGCGGAGACTTCGAATACTACGCCGCGAATTGCCTACGTATTCGGCCCAAGGCGGGCGGGCTGGTGCCGTTCGTCCTGAATGTGGTGCAACGGGCGGTGCATGTAAGGCTCGAGGCTCAACGGAAGGCTACGGGCCGCGTGCGGGCATTGATCCTGAAGGCTCGCCAGCCCGGTATCTCCACCTATGTCGAGGGTCGCTATTTTCACCAGGTGACGCAGAGGGAAGGCATCAGCGCATATATTTTGACTCATGCGCAGCAGGCCACCGAGTCGATCTTTGGCATGGCGCAGCGCTTTCATGATCATATGCCGGAGCCGATCAAGCTTGCCACGGTAGCGGCCAACGCCAAGGAACTGAAGTTTGCCGGTCTGGACAGTGGCATTCTGGTATCCACGGCGGGGGCAAAGGGTGCTGGTCGAGGCGGAACCGTCCATTTGTTCCACGGTTCCGAGGTAGCCCATTGGCCGAATGCGTCGGAGCATATGGCCGGAGTGCTGCAATCGGTTCCTGATGCGCCGGGTTCGGAAGTCATCCTGGAATCAACGGCCAACGGAGTAGGAGGGTTGTTTTACGACATGTGCAGGGCTGCCAAGCGGGGGGACAGTGAATATATTTTGATATTCGTCCCTTGGTTTGAGCACGACGAATATCGGGCCGATCCTCCTGAGGGATGGCATCCGCCGCCGGAGTTCCGGGATTACGGCGAGGCCCATGGGCTGGGTCTCGATCGTCTGTACTGGGCATGGCGCAAAAACGGCGAACTGGCGCAGGCGTGTGCCGGATCGTCGGACGAAATATGCTGGTTGTTCCGGCAGGAATATCCCGCTACCAGCGCCGAAGCATTTCAGGTATCCGATGCCGAATCCTATATTCGTGCCGAACTTGTTCTCAAAGCGCGCAAAGCCACGTGTCCCGATCAATCTCACCTCCCTCTCATTTTAGGCGTCGATATTGCCCGTGGCGGCCGGGACAAGACACGGATCATTTCGCGGCAAGGCCGGGCCGCGGCACATCTTGTCAACGAGACTATCGACAGCAGGGACCTGATGGATGTAGTGGGCCGGATCGGGCGCATTATGGAGATGCATAAACCTGATGCGGTCTTCGTTGACGGGACTGGCATCGGGGCCGGGGTCTATGACCGACTTCGCGAACTTCGACACCGCAATGTCCACCTGGTGACTTTCGGTGCACGGGCGACGCAGCACGAGCGCTATGCCAACAAAAGAGCCGAGATATGGGCCAACATGGCGGAATGGTTTGCCGACGGTGGCGGCGCGGATATTCCGGACGATGACGAGATGCAGGCTTCGATCTGTGGCCCTGGCTATCATTTCGACTCGTCGAGCCGGCTGTTGCTGGAGCCCAAGGACAAAATCCGCGAGCGGTTGGGCTTCAGTCCTGATGCGGGTGACGCGCTCGCCCTGACGTTTGCGGAGCCGGTGCGCTTCGCGACAGCCAACCGGATCCTGCCGCAACGAACCAACAGCCGGTATGATCCTCACCGTTGGATGCAAAGCCACGGACGAATTTGACATTGCCTGTCCCTTCTATTTATTACATCGGCCTTCTCAGCGGCGGCTCGGTTTTCCGGAACGGACATCCTATTCATATAGTGAATATTGCAATCGACCACGGGCAAGCATCACCATGCTCATTCCGCCGGGTCGTGCCTGCCGCCGATCACCGTGCAAGGGCATGTGGTTGCCGGCAGCGTCCACGTTGCCGCAGAGAGAAATTGATCGAAGCCCGGCGGAGGTGGTCAGGCCGCGAGACGCTCGTAACGATGATGCAGGCCACCGACCTTGGGCAAGGAAACAACCTTTCCTGAACTGGCCGGCTGAGCGGGTCGTCCGTCCGGGGTATCCTTGCCGAGCGACAAGTGGGTCCTCGAACCGTGGTAATAATCGAGGTACGAGCCGAGAATGCGCCGCAAATGCCGCTCGTTGAGGATGATCATGTGATCCAGGCATTCCCGTCGAAGGGTGCCGATCACACGTTCAACATAAGGGTTCTGCCATGGTGACCGTGGCGCGGTGATAACCGCCTCAATGCCCATAGCTTCCACGCGGTCCCGGAATTCGAAGCCGTATACGCCATCTCGATCACGGAGCAGGTATCGGGGTTTTGTGTCCCACGGGAATGCCTCTCGGATCTGCTGTGCGACCCACGCCATCGTCGGGTTCGCCGTTACACCGAAATGCACGATCCGGCGGCGGTCGTGGTGGAGCACGATGAACCCGAACAGGAGTCGGAACGTGGCC
>JAQBYB010000123.1 GCA_027624235.1 Pseudomonadota bacterium
TCGGAGTCCATCAACCGCGCCCTTCAGGTGATCGATCAGGGCAACGTGCAGATCGCCCTCGTCTTGGATAACGAAGGGGTCCTTCTGGGCACGGTGACAGATGGCGACATCCGCCGCGGCATCTTGAAGTCGATACCGCTCGATGCGGCCGTGTCGGAAGTGATGAAAACCGATGCCTTGGTCGGCCATCCGGGCCAACCGGCGGAAAAACACCGGGGCATCATGGAAGCCAATTCTATCCGCCAACTTCCGATCGTCGATTCCGATTTTCGTGTCGTTCAATTGGTGGTCAGCGCCAACCTTCATGCCCCGGTTTCCCATCTGAGAGACAACTGGGTTGTGCTGATGGCCGGCGGGTTGGGAACCCGGCTCAGCCCCTTGACCGACGACACGCCGAAGCCTCTGCTCAAGGTCGGCAACAAACCGGTCCTGGAAATCATCATCGAAAATTTCGTCGCCCAGGGATTCCGGCGGTTTTATATCTCCGTTAATTACAAGGCGGACCAGATCAGGGATCATTTCGGCGATGGCGCTAAATGGGACGTTGAAATCCGCTACCTGGAAGAAGATGAACGCCTCGGCACAGCTGGCGCCCTGGCTTTGATTGATGACCGCCCGACAACCCCCTTCGTGGTCATGAATGGCGACCTTATGACCAAGGTGAATTTTCAGAATCTTCTGGACTTCCACACCGAACAAAAATCGACGGCAACCATGTGCGTTCGGGATTACGATTTTCAGGTGCCGTTCGGGGTCGTTGAGACCGATCACACCAGAATCATCTCCATTGAGGAAAAACCGAAACAACGGTTTCTGGTCAACGCCGGTATCTATGTGTTGGACCCGGATGTATTCGGGTTTATCGCCGACGCCGGCCACCAGGACATGACCCACGTTTTCGAGGGCATGATCGAAGCTGACCTGAACACCACGGTTTTCCCGATTCGCGAATACTGGCTGGACATAGGGAAATTGGAAGATTTTGATCAGGCCAATTCCGATTTCGCCGACATCTTCCCTGATCAACCTTCGAAATGATTGACGGCAACAAAATTCTCGCGGTCATTACCGCCAGGGGCGGGTCAAAGGGCCTGCCGGGGAAAAACATTTCAGACGTCGGCGGCAAGCCCTTGATCGCCTGGACCATCGAAGCGGCCCAGGGATCCAACCTGATCGACCGCACAGTGTTGTCATCCGATGACGATGCGATCATCGCCGCCGCCAAGAGTTTTGGTTGCGAAGCGCCATTCGTTAGGCCCGCTGAATTGGCCGCCGATGCCTCACCTTCGGCGGACGCGCTCATCCATGCGCTGGACCAGATGGCGGAGACTTATGATTATCTGGTTTTGCTGCAACCGACATCGCCGTTACGCGTCACCGAAGACATCGACGGCGCAATCGAGAAATGCCATGTTGCCGGCGCGTCGGCATGCGTGACCGGGTGCGAACCCGCAAAATCCCCCTATTGGATGTTTCACCTCGGCGACGGCGACGCCATGACCCCGGTGATCGAGTCCGAGAGCCCTATAACCCGGCGCCAGGACCTTCCTAAAGTTTTTGCGCCCAACGGCGCCGTCTTCGTAACGCAAGTTCCGTGGTTTCGTGATAATCGAACTTTTTATGGGCCGGGTACGGTGGCCTATGCGATGCCGCAAGAACGATCGATCGATATCGATAACGCCCTCGATTTAACCATCGTGCGGACGTTGCTGGAAATCCCCGCAGATGAGGCCGGCAAGAACCCGCCGGACTGTCGCCTACTCAAAAAACTATAAAAACCATGTATGGCCAGTTCATAAAATGTATCACCCTCCTTGAACGGAAAACCGCCTGGCAAGCTGGGCTCGTTGCCGTCCTGGTATTGATCGCGGCGGTTCTTGAGGCATTTGGAATCGGTTTAGTCTTCGCTTTTGTCAACGTGCTCGTAGACCCTTCTCAAATTGAAAAAATTTCATGGATCGGAAAGCTCATCGGGCCCGTCATTGCCGAAAAAGGGAATGGCTTTTTAATTTTCCTGGCGCTTGGCCTTCTCGCAACCTTCATTGCTAAAAACATTATCCTGCTTGGCTTTTATTATGCTCAGTCCAGGTTCGTGAATACCAACGCGGCGATGTTGGCAACACGTCTGTTGGACGGCTATCTCAAGGGCGCCTATTCCTTACACCTGTCCCGGAATTCGGCGGAATTCATCCGCAATCTTAATGACGCGGTCAATGCCGTTTTCAACACCGTCATCATGGGGTTTATCAACCTCGCTTCCGAAACCGTTCTGATCATCGCGTTGATGACTGTCCTGTTGTTGGTGGAGCCGCAGTTGACCCTTGGCGCAATCGTGCTTTTAAGCGCCGCGGTTGCTGTATTTTTTACTTTTTCCAAAAGCCGTTTCGCGGCCTGGGGCGAATTGGAACAGACTTCCGCCGGGAAAATTCTGCAAACCCTGCAACAGGGTTTTCACAGCATCAAGGAAGTGAAAATTCTGGGCCGGCAGTCCTTTATTCTCGAAAGCTTCAAGGCGCATCGCAACGAACTCTCCCGCATCCTCACCAAGGTCGGCACAATGACCAATGCGCCGCGGCTTTGGGTCGAAACCGTGATCGTCTCCGCCGTCCTAGTGGTTGTGGTTATTATTCTGTCCAGCGGCGGAAACTCGGCGAAAATCCTCTCAACCCTTACCCTGTTCGCGGCGGCTTCTTTCCGAATGATCCCGTCCATGAACCGAGTTCTCATTGCCCTAAATGGCATTAAAAACGGCGCCCACGCCGTCAACCTTGTTTATCAGGACCTTCACGATTTTCAGGGCGCCCCGGACGAAGACACGGGCGACGATAGCGGTGACGACGGTCCGGCGCTACCCTTTGGGGAAACACTATTGCTGGAGGGTGTTTCTTTCAGCTATGCCGGAGCCGATGGCGGCGTATTGAAGAATATCAACCTCAACTTGGCGAAGGGTGGGTCCTTGGGGCTGGTCGGACCGTCCGGCGCCGGCAAGACCACGTTGGTCGATATTATTCTCGGCCTTCTGTTGCCGAAAACAGGCCGTGTTACTGTTGACGGCACCGACATATCGACTGCCACCCGCGCCTGGCGCCGCCAAATCGGATACGTCCCACAATCAATCTACATTATTGACGACAGCCTTCGCCGGAATATCGCTTTCGGCTTAAACGATGATGAAATCGACGAAGCGAAAATTCAAAAAGCCATTCGCCTGGCGCAGTTGAATGACCTTGTCGGGGAATTGCCCGATGGGCTGGAGACCCGCCTTGGAGAGAGAGGCGTTCGGCTGTCCGGGGGCCAGCGCCAGCGCGTCGGCATTGCCCGCGCCCTTTACCGGGACCCGGAGGTGCTTATTCTCGACGAGGCGACCTCTTCGCTTGACGCCGAAACCGAACACGAAATCAATAACGCCATTGACCGTCTGAGCGGTGAAAAGACCCTGATCATCATCGCCCACCGGCTGTCAACGGTGCGCAAATGCCAAAGCCTTGCCTTCATCAAGGACGGAAATCTTGTCGATACCGGGGGTTTCGAAGAGTTGAGGGCAAGGAATGCCGATTTCGGGCGCATGGTTGAACTGTCCCAGTTATGAAACTTTTTTCCTAATCCAGGAAGGCCATTGCGATGACTGATATTAATGTTCTCGATTGTACGCTGCGCGACGGCGGATATTACAATGATTGGGACTTCCTGCCCGACCTTGTCGAAAACTATTTAACCGCTATTTCTAAAACCGGCGTCCATACGGTGGAAATTGGGTTTCGCTTTCCGCCTCAGGATAAATTTCTCGGCGCCTTTGCCTACTGCACGGATGATTATCTTAGAAAGCTGCCGATTCCAAAAAGCCTAGAAATTGCTGTCATGGTGAATGCCAAGGATTTGGTTTCCGGTCCCGGAACGTCCGCAGATGTCGTCGATAGAATGTTCCAGACCGCGAAAAAGTCTCCGGTGAGCTTGGTCCGTATCGCCGCACATGTCCGCGAGATCGATGACTGCCGCGAAGGCGTTCTCAGATTGAAAGAGCTTGGCTACAAAGTCGGCTTCAACATCATGCAGGTCGCCACGCATGAGCCTGCCGTCCTGGAGGAGGCGACACGGAAAATTTCCGCTTGGGACTCTGTTGACGTTCTTTATTTCGCCGATTCGCTGGGCAATATGGATTCCAATCAGGTCACGGATATCATGGGCTGTTTCCGAAAACACTGGCAAGGCCCGATTGGAATGCATGCTCATGACAACATGGGCAATGCCCTTTCAAACTCCATGGCTGCACTAGACAATGGCGCCACCTGGATCGACGGAACCGTATGCGGCATGGGCAGGGGTGCGGGAAACGTGCGGACGGAATTTCTGTTGGTCGAAATGCGGCGGCGTGGATACGGCGATTTTCATGCCGACGCGATCTTTCCGTTGGCACTGAATGATATAGAAAACCTGCGCCAGACCTACCAATGGGGGTCTAACCTTTTTTACTTCCTGTCCGGGGCCTACGGCATCCATCCGACCTATGTGCAGGAGATGCTCAAGACCGGCGATCAAAACACATCGGATGCCATTTCGGCCCTTGATCATCTGCATCAAGACGACGCCAGGTCCTACAGCCACGATCGCCTGCGCCAAGCGCTGAAACTCGGTACCATTGATTATGAGGGAACGTGGGATGCGACCGGTTGGGCCGATGGACGCGATATATTGATTCTCGGTTCGGGGCCCTGGATTAAGAATCATTTTCAAGCGGTCGAAGACTTCATCGACAGAGTGAAACCCCGCGTCATTTGCCTCAATACCTCAACGCCGCTTAGCCACGATAAAATCGACGCATTCGCAGCTTGTCAGGCGATCCGCGTTGCCACCGAAAGTGCACATTATGGCTCTCTTGGCGCACCGTTAATCGCGCCGGCCGCAGAGATTGGTACTGAAACCCAGGCCACCATCGGTGAGGGTGGGCTGTTGGACTACGGTGTTTGCGTAACACCGAATACATTCGACTTCGCCGCCACCGCTTGCAAAATTCCCCATCAACTGGTTGCCGCCTATGCGCTTGCGTTCAGCAACGCCGCAGGCGCCAAGCGTATATTGCTGGCCGGATTCGATGGCTATGAACCGGGCAACCCGCTGCAGGAAAAGATGGAAGAGGTTTTCCATATCTACCAACAGTTGGCTAATTCCGTGCCTATTGTTGCAGTGACCCCGACCACCAATTCAATCCCTCAAATGTCCCTGTTCGCGCCCATCGATTGAAGATGTTCCTCCAACACAGGACATGGATTTTTGACTGTGACGGCGTTCTCCTGGATTCCAACCGGGTAAAAACCCAAGCCATGTTTGAGGCCGCCAAGCCCCATGGTGAGGAAGTCGCAAGAAAGTTGGTCGAATATCATAAAAAAAATGGCGGCATCTCGCGGTTTGAAAAGTTCCGCTATCTTTTCGGCACCCTTCTCGAACGCGAAAATTACGAAGCAGAAATGAAGCGAGCGCTGGTCCATTTCGCCGAGCTGTCCAAAGAGGGCATCATGAAGGCCCCCGAAGCAGACGGCCTGCGTGACCTGTTGGGGCTAATCAACGCGGATGACGGTCGTGCATTTGTCGTGTCCGGCGGAATGCAGGAAGAAATCCGAGACGTGTTTAAGGTACGGGGGCTGGCGCCGTTCTTCACGGGGATCTT
>JAQBYB010000124.1 GCA_027624235.1 Pseudomonadota bacterium
GGGGGTGCTTCATGAAAGGTGGTGTACTTTTACTCCGGCCGCTGGTGTGTTTTTACTCCGGCGTTGACATTTCTGAGGCCGTCTACTTGATGTTAAGCGCTCTTTTTAACTCACCCGACTGAAGGTTTGCCGTGTCCGTCCGGTGAACCCGCTCTTGATCAGTCCATTGCTCAGACGGGGTGAAGGAATTCGCTGGTTTCGATGGCGTGGAGGGCGGCTTTGAGAGATAAGCCTTGATGGACGCGGAACCATTGACCGGTATGGCGATGCCATTGGACGTCGAACCTGTCGCGGCCGATCCAGTCGATACGGACGAAGGGCGCATCGAACTCTTCGCCAAGATTTTCGGCGAAGCCCGATCGGTAGCGTTGCAGGAAGCGATATTTGCGTCCGTGCCATTTCCCCTGAATGTCGACCGGATAATTGTAGGGGGTCTGGGTGACGACCGGCAGAAACCGCGGTTTCAGGACGGTGTCAATGAACGCCTGGCATGCGACCGTGATGGTAGCCTTCTCGGTGGCGGATAATGCCGGGGCTCTCATGCGGCGCCCCCGATCGCAGCGGTTTTCCAATTCCAGGGCAGCAGTTCGTCGATCTTGATGATCTTGTGATCGGCGATGCGCTCCAGCACCCAGGTGAGCCAGGCTTGTGGATCGACGCCGTTGAGCTTGGCCGTTTCGGTCAAGGTAAAGGCGATGGCCATGGCCTTGCCCCCGCCCTCGGAACCGGCAAAAAGCCAATTTTTACGCCCGAGCGCCACCGGCTTCATGGCCCGCTCGACGGCGTTGTTGTCCAGTTCCAAGGTGCCGTTGTCCAGATAGGGACGCGCCTTCGGCAGCCGGTTCAGGGCGTAGCGGATGGCCCCCGCGAGAGGGGATTTGCCGGAGACTTTTGGCAACTGGGCCTTGAGCCATGTTTCCAAATCGTCGAACAGCGGCTGAGCGTGTGTCTGGCGCAGGGCCGTCCGCTCGGCGGGCGCTTTTCCACGCGCCTGTTGTTCCACGGCATAAAGCGCCGCGATCCGCCGGATGGCTTCTTCGGCGATAGCACCGCCCTGGGCTTGGTGGACATCGACAAACTTGCGCCGCACATGCGCCATGCACGCCATCTCATTGGCTTTATCGTCTCCGAACAGGCCGTTGAACCCGGCATAGCCATCGGCATGGACCCAGCCTTTATAATCCAACAGGTGGCAGACCGAGTGTTCGCCCTTGCGATCCACGGTGAAGCGATACCATACACCGGGCGGAGCGGCGCCGGACCATGGCCGTTCGTCGCGCACATAGGCCCACACCCGAGCGGTCTTTGTTCCGTTCCCTGTCGAGCCTGACGGCTCTCCCCGCCTCTTGGTCTGTTTCAATCCCGGAACCTGCATCTTGACCGGGGTGTCGTCGGCAAACAACGCCGGACCCGCCCGCACATGACGACCAATGGCCTCGGCCAGCGGTTCCAACAGTGCCGTACTCCGCCCCACCCAGTCTGCAAGGGTCGAGCGTTCAAGTTCGATGCCTTCGCGCCCGTAAATCTGGCTTTGCCGGTATAACGGCAAGTGGTCGGCATACTTCGAGACCAGCACATGGGCCAGCAGCCCGGGACCGGGCCGACCTTTTTCGATCGGCCTGGACGGCAAGGGGGCCTGAACGATGGCCTCACAGCAGGTGCAGGCCAAACGAGGGCGCACGATGCGGTTTACGACGAAGCGACCGGGAATGTATTCCAGCTCTTCCGTGACGTCCTCGCCCAAGGTTTTGAGCGCGCCACCACATGCGCCGCAGGTCTCGCCCGGCAATAAAACCGTGTCGTTGCGGTGCAGATGAGCGGGCAATGGTTTGCGATTGTGGCGGCGTTCAGGCTTTTGCTTTGGTTCGGCACCGGTGGTTTGTTCCACCGCCGCTTCGGCAATGGCCTCGTCCTCGGCGAAGGCCATGTGCAGTTGATCCAGGCTCTCGGACTTGGATCCAAAACGGTGGCGGTTGTGGCCCGCCAACTGGTGCTTGAGCTTCTCGATCAAGATGTCGCGAGACTTTAACTCACCTGCCAAAACAGACACCATTTCCCTTAATCGGGACGGGTCATCGGGCAAGGATTCAAGGTCATTGAGCATGACCAATATGTAGCATATTCAGCCCGCCACGGGAATCCCCAAACACCTCTATCAGGCTGTTTTTAATGGGCTATATTGTCCTCATGCGGTGGTCAAGGGGCGCCATGTTCGCATGGGCATGCGCCAGTCAATCCCTTCCAGCAGCATGGCGAGTTGGGCCGCCGTCACAGCGACTTTTCCATCCGCCGGAGACGGCCAGACGAACCGGCCACGCTCCAGCCGCTTGGCGAAAAGGCAAGCGCCCTGACCATCCCACCAGATGATCTTCAACAAATCGCCGCGCCGCCCGCGAAAGACAAACAGATGGCCCGAATAAGGGTCCGATCCCAAAGCCCGCTCCGCCTGCGCCGCCAGGCTGTTGAAACCACGGCGCATGTCCGTCACACCCGCCGCCAACCACACCCGCGTGTTGGAAGGCACCGGGATCATGACAGCCACGCTTTCAGCAACCGCCCCAGGGCGCTCGGATCGAACCCACCCTCGGCAATAATCCGGTGACCGCCCGCCAACTCAATCCGCACCAGACCGCCAACCGGGGAAACCGCGTCCGGTGCTATGGGCTCATCGGTCAAGACATGCGAGATCTCCACGGGCAGGAAGACAGCCTCGCGATGCGCCTCCACCTCCGGAGCAAACCGTGCGTCCCGCAGCCATTTGAAAATCAGGTTCGCGTTCATCGAATACCGCTGTGCAACCTGCGCTACCGAAACACCCGGCGCCGATGCCTGCAAACAGATGGAACGCTTCTCCTCGTCCGACCAGAACCGACGCTTCACTGTCATTGAGATATACCCTTGGTGTCCACTATCGTTAGTGCACACTAGCGGCCATCCTCACATCAGGAAAAGGGCGGGTTCACCGGACGGACACGACAAATCCGTCAGATCGTCTAGTGATGAACCGGCCACCCAAAAACCACGCTGGTCGATTGCATTCACAAAGCCTGCGCCCGCCAAGATTGAAAGCGCCTCGCGGACAGATGGTACCGGCACTGGATTATTGACGGGTTTAACGCGATGGAGGCCTCATAAATCCTCTCTTATACAATCCCGCTAATTGGTCCCATAGGCGCTGACGTTAGACACGTTTCCCTCTTAAATCTATCTATCTATTATCACTAGTGTCCGGCAATTAGTCGAATAAATTCAACTGATTAGATGATGGCTGGTTGAGATTTTGCAAAGCCTTATCATTAAGCAGTTGATCTAACGGTATTTTCTCAAAAAGTGTGAGGCTGAGAATCTGTAGGATTGTGTAGAGTGACGCCTCGACGCCGAGGCGTTTTTTGACGATAGCGACGAGGACGTAAACGCTTATGGCGATCCAGATTTGCGTTTTCACCGCGTTTTCGTTCGTGCCAAAAAATGCTTTGATGCGCAGATGCTGTTTGATCCATTTGAAGAACAATTCAACCTGCCAGCGACATTTGTAAAGCTGGGCTATGGTTAAAGGCGGAAGCTCAAAATTGTTGGTGAAAAACTTGAGGAACTTGTTGTTTTCCTCGTCATAGGAACTGATGCATCGCAGATACTGCGGATAATCGCCAACCGATTTTTTGCCTGTGAGACGGACGGTTTGATCAGAACGCAGTCCTGTTGATTTATCGATGGGCCGTGAATAAACGCGATGGAAAAGTGTATTGCTTTTGGGGCGAATGACAAAAAAAGCGCCAGCCTGCGTCAGACGATACAGCCGTGTGAAATCAAGGAACCCGCGATCCATGATCGTGAAACTGCCGGGCTCCGGCGTTATTAAATCAAGCACGTTCACCTCATGCAATTTGCCATCGGAGACGTGGATAAACGAGGGAATATTACCGCGCAGATCAATTTGGGTGTGCATTTTCACGGCGGCCTTTGTTTTACGAAAATGCGCCCACGGGAACACTTTGAGCGAGAGATCAATAGTGGTCGTATCCAACGCATAAACGGTGTTCTCAAGATCGACCCCGAAATCATCGTCCGCGTAAAGCCTACGCGCCTCCACAATCAAGGCGTTCGCAAAATCACGATAAATACGCCAGTCGCGTTTCTCATTGGCATCGGCCAGATTGCTGCGAGCGACGTGACCGCGAATGCCAAGGTGATAGAGTTTTGATTCGTGCGCCCGCAAACAGACTTCGATGTCGCGCAGGCTTTCTCGAAACGTCAGTTGTGCGAACGCCATGCACAAATACTGATCCAAATGCGAAAATGTTTTGGTCGGATAATTCGACGCGTAACGTGCAACATAACGCCGGAACGTATGGAGCGGCAGAAAATCCATGAGTTGGGCGAAAACCAGTCTGCCTGTGAACATTGAGAAACTCCGGGGCAAAAAAAGCCCAGTCTCTCAAATCTGCGTTCAAGTCGGTAACACCTCCTAAAACACGCTTTCTATTCTCTATCAGTGCGTTATGCTACGGCATCGGCAAAATTGCCGGACAGCAGTGATTTTGCATATCAGACGACAATTGGCTGGCAATTGAAACAAATGGGGATAGGAGCACGGTATGCCCAACAATAAACTCGCAATCCATGGCGGAATCCCCGTGCGAGCGACAAAGATGCCGAAAAGGGTTGCTTTTGGCGAGGCGGAGGCCAAAGGCCTGATAGCGGCGATTCGTCATTATCGAGAGCGTGACGAAGATCCGCCGTACCAGGGCGCGTTTGAGAAATCATTCTGCGATCGGTTCGTGGAGTTTCAGGGCGGCGGCTACGCGGATGCCGTCGCGACGGGGACAGCGGCGTGCTACATCGCCCTGGCCGCGCTTGATATCCCGAAGGGCAGCGAGGTGATTATTTCCCCGGTGACGGACTCCGGGCCGCTCAACGGCATTATTGCCCTGGGCTATGTTCCGGTAATCGCCGACAGCGCCCCTGACAGTTACAACATGGGCGTCGCGCAATTTCTTGACCGGGTCGGATCGAAAACGAAGGGCCTTTTGGCGGTTCACAGCGCCGGCGAGCCCCTGGAAATAGACCGGATCGTTGAAGAAGCACACCGGCGCGGCATCAAGGTGATGGAGGATTGCAGCCAGGCCCCAGGCGCGCGCTGGAAGGGGCAACTGGTCGGAACGTTCGGCGATTCGGCGGCTTTTTCGACCATGTATCGGAAAACCCTCCAAGCCGGCGGAAGCGGCGGCCTCGTGTACTGCCGTGACGAAGAAACCTATCATCTTGCATTGGCCCACGCCGATCGGGGCAAGCCCGTGTGGCGTACGGATATCAATCTCAACAATCCCGGTCATGCTCTTTTCCTCGCTCTCAACTGGAACACGAACGAATTTACCTGCGCCGTAGGCATCGCGTCGCTTGGCCGATTGCAGGATACGATAGACCGGCGCAACACTTTCATGGCAACTCTTGTCCGCCTGTTGCGGGAGCAGTCCAATGTTTGTTCCCCGTACAACTTCCATGAAGGGTTCTCTCCCTTCTTTTTTCCGATCTTCGTCGATACGGGAAAAATCACGTGCAGCAAAACAGAATTCGCCGCGGCTGTATTGGCGGAGGGGATCGATTTGTT
>JAQBYB010000125.1 GCA_027624235.1 Pseudomonadota bacterium
ACCACCCCGAGAAGATCGGCAACCTCGTATTCATAGATGAGACCGGTCTCAACACCAAGATGGCGCGCCTGAGAGGGCGCTGTCTCAAAGGCCAACGGATGGTCGCCGGCATTCCCCATGGGCACTGGAAAACCATGACTTTTATTGCCGGGTTGCGCTGTGATGGCCTAACCGCACCCTGGGTCATTGATGGCCCCATGAACGCTGATATCTTCGAACAATACATCGAAACACAACTCGCCCCTACCCTCAACAAAGGGGATGTTGTTGTTCTCGATAATCTCCCGGCGCACAAACGCGACAGTATCAGGCGAGTCGTGGGAAAACGCGGAGCATGGCTTTTGTTCCTGCCGCCGTATTCGCCCGATTTTAACCCCATAGAGCTGGCGTTCTCAAAATTCAAGGCTCACATGAAGCGTCTGAAACCCAGAACAATCGATGACCTGTGGAAAGCCGCAGGAAAAGTTTGTGACCTGTTCAAGCCAGAAGAATGCAGAAACTTCTTTGCTGCAGACGGTTATGCGTCAAAATAAATCGGAAATGCTCTAGATAATCAACAATAATAATCCTTAACTCGACTCCCCCCCCCAACGAGTCGAACCTCAGGGCCGCTTCGGCGGCCCTCTTTTTATCTGGAAAAATGATGTGAAATATTGGCAAGGGGTAGGTTTGGCGCCTAATTTAATTGACCATAACCCTTGGCGCCGCCGTCGGCTTTCCCTCGCCCATCAATTTATCGATGTAAAAGCCCTGAAACACCGTTATGCCGAGGTCTTGTCCGATCTTGATCCCGGCTTCATCATCGAGCCGGGCAATAATAAAGATCATGCCCTGATCCTGCATCCTCTTGATCTCGTCCCGATGCGCGGACAGGATTTCTTCGGCGCCGGGGCGCCAGAAAATCTTGGCAAAGGTCGCGTGCAACCGGTGCAGATTCACCAGACCAATGGTTTCGGGGAAAATTGCGTCAACGGCGACGATGCCGCCCTTGGAGGTAATCAGATTGGCGGCAAGCTCAAACTCGTCGAACTGCTGCAGGATATTATCCTGGCGGAACTCAAAAACGATATTGGCAAGGGGCGAAGCGCTTTTCTTCCCGATGAATTCCTCGAACGCCTTGGTGAAAACACTTTCCACGTTCAGGTTGATCGAGCATGCCCGGCGTCCGGGATTAATCTCGTCGAAGACGCCGACCAGGACCCGATCGAGGGTAATCGTCAACTGATTGAATAAGTTACCCATCCCTCTCAGTTCGACGTTGGGAAAGACATGTTTTTTCAACGCGTCCATGCGGATGAAGTATTCCTTCATCAGCTCTTTCGGCACTTGATCGGGTTTGATATCGGCCATCACCTGATCTTGGACGAAAATCTTTTTGAACTGGGCAGAGCCGACCTTGCGATGGGTATCCAAAACCATCTTGATGTCTTCTTGCTGTAGAGGACGGATATCCATCGCCTTTTCGCCGGTTTTTCCCGGTTGGTTTTCATAATGTTCGAGAAACTTAATCGCCTGGGGCAGCTTGAGGCTGAGGTTAATGGAGCGCAGCATCCGGGCCTGGTCAATCATGCCAAAATGTTCGGGAAAGGATTGCTGGATCAGGCGCAGCACCGACACCTTGATGTCCGAGATCATCCCGACCTCGGCGGTCTCGCTCATCTTGACCAGAATCGCCCGGTCGGCCAGTGACAGCTCATAAAGCTCGGCGTCATAGCGGGTTTTATATTCGATTAAAAAATCATCCAAATTGCCCCAGAAGTCGTTTTCCTCCTCGTTGGTGGGAAGGGCGGTAAGGGAAACCAACAACAGTGACGTGCCGGAGGATTTCCCCTCCAACCCCTTGAGGCGCTTCAATAGCACGGCGCCGGGTGGTGATTTCTGCCTAGCCATGGCCGGGGCAAATCCTTTCTCTCAAAGTCACTGTCGCGAGTTCGGGCCTGATCGGAGGCCTGTTCCCTTCTTTTATTGCCGTCATTATAGTTAAATTCCAGTTAAAAAAATAATCCAAAATCCAATTCCACTAAGCCTTCACCCGTTCGCTCTTGGGATCGTAAAGAGGCTTTAACGATGCTTTAGCTGGAAACCGGTTTTGGGCAACCTCGATCTCATAAGACCCGGTGGCGATAAAATCTCCATCCACATTGCCGCCACCAGCCACATCCGCGACATAGCCCAACCCGATGCCACGGCCAAGCGTATGGCCATACATGGCGGTGGTGATGGAACCGGCAATTTCCCCGTCGCGCCAAATCGGCTCATTGCCGTAGAGCAACGGTTCCGGGTCCTCCAGAGCGAACTGGACCAAGCGCCGTTTCACCCCGGTTTGGCGCTGTTCGGACAAGGCCTCCAGGCCGATGAACCCGCCCGGCTTGTCCCAGGCGACGGCAAAGCCAAGACCGGCTTCAAGGGCCGAGTCCTGATCGCCGATGTCATGGCCCCAATGACGATAGGCTTTCTCGATCCTGAGTGAATTCATGGCATGGGTGCCGGCCAGGGCCAGCCCGTGATTGTTGCCGGCGGCCAGAAGCGCCTCGAACACCGCCCCCGCGCCATCCACGGGAATATACAATTCCCAACCCAATTCCCCGACATAGGTAATGCGCGACGCCCGCACCGGCGCACCGGCAATGTCGATCTTCCTGGAGGTTTGGTACGGAAACGCGGCGTTGGAAAAATTGGCATCGCTAACGTCACCCAACACGGCACGGGACTGCGGCCCCATGACGCCCAACACGGCGAGGTCTTCGGTAATATCGGTAAGCGTGGCGTCGGCATCATCGGGGATATGGCGCTTCAGCCAATGAAAGTCTCGCACCTGGGAGGCGACGCCGGAGACGATCAGATACCGGTTGGGGTCTAAGCGGGTGACGGTAAGGTCGGCTTCGATGCCGCCCCGTGCATTCAGCCACTGGGTATAAACGATACGTCCCGGCTCGACGGCGACGTCATTGGCCGACACTCGGTTCAGCACCGCTTCGGCGTCTTCGCCGAAAAGCTCGAACTTGGAAAATGAGGTCTGATCGAACATCCCCACCGCATCGCGCACCGCCCGGTGCTCGGCGGCGGAATGGTTAAACCAGTTCTGGCGCTTGAAGCTGTAGACATATTCCGGTTTGACGCCTTCGGGGGCAAACCAGCCGGGGCGCTCCCAACCTTGGGCCTCGCCGAAGCAGGCGCCTTGTTTTGCCATTCGGTCGTAAAATGGTGATTTGCGGATGCCGCGTGCGGTCCGGGGCTGATGGAACGGCCAGTGCACGGCATACAGGCGACCAAGAGACTCCGTCACCCGTTCGCGCAGATACGCCGGGTCGGCTTGAAACGGCATATTGCGACGGATATCGACGGTCCAAAGGTCCATCGGCGGCAGACCGTCGCGCATCCATTCCGCCAGCACCTTGCCAACGCCGCCGGCCGACTGAATACCGATGGAATTGAGGCCCGCGGCGACGAACATGCCCGCCAGCCCCGGCGCCTCGCCGAGGTGGTAGCGGTTGTCCGGGGTAAAACTTTCCGGCCCGTTAAAGAACGTCTGGATCCCGACGTTTTCAAGCGCCGGCATGCGCCGGAGTGCGCCTTCCAGGACCGGCTGGAAATGATCGAAGTCATCCGGCAATTGATCGAAGCAGAAATCTTCGGGGATACCGTCCATGCCCCAGGGCTTGGCCACGGTCTCAAACGCTCCGATCAGCAGCTTGCCGGCGTCTTCTTTATAATAGGCCTGGGAATCGTAATCCCGGAACACCGGCAGGTCCGGGGCGACACCGTCGAAGGGTTCGGTGACGACATAGAAATGCTCGCAGGCGTGCAGCGGCACCGTGACACCAACGGTGGCGGCGATATCACGGCTCCACATGCCGGCGGCCAATACCACGAAAGAAGCCTCGATAGTGCCGGCGTCGGTGTCGACCCCGGTGATGCGGCCATCGGAATGATTGATCGCGGTGACCTTGGTGTCTTCGAAGATTTGGACGCCACCGCCCCTGGCGCCACGGGCCAGCGCCATGGTGATGTCGATGGGGTTAGCCGTGCCGTCGCTGGGCAGGAAGATGCCGCCCAACACGTCATCAATGGTGATCATCGGATAGATATCCTTGCAGGCATTGGGGCTCAGTACATCAACCCTGAGCCCGAACACCTTAGCCATGTCGGCGCGGCGCTTGAGGTCTTCCAGGCGGCCTTCGCTGGTGGCGATGGACAGCGACCCGTTCTGCCTGAACCCGGTGGATTGGCCGGTTTCCGCCTCAAGCCCCGCATACAGCTCGACCGTATACTTGGCCAGCTTGGTCATGTCCTGATTGTCGCGCAACTGTCCGATCAGGCCGGCGGCATGCCAGGTGGTGCCCGACGTCAGTTTCTGGCGTTCAAGCAACACCACATCGGACCAACCGATCTTGGCCAGATGGTAGGCGATGGAACAACCGATGACGCCGCCGCCGACAATAACGGCTTGGGCTTTGTTGGGCAGGGTTGCGGCCAAGGGGCTTCCTCATACAATAGCGATAAAGCAACATATAAACGCGGATGACGGGGCGGACGCAACCGTTATAATTGCCGCCATGTTCGAACTCTGGATTCCCTTCACCATCGCCGCCGCGTTTTTTCAGAATCTCCGCTCGGCCTTGCAGAAACACTTAAAATCCCGGCTCAGCACCGCCGGCGCCGCCTATGTGCGGTTTTTCTACGCCTGGCCGTTCGCGGTGCTGTACGTCTGGGGGCTGACCCGGTTCGGCGACTTTGAAGTTCCCGCCGTCAATGCCCCGTTTTTGATCTATTGTTTTTTAGGCGGGCTGGCGCAGATTCTGTTTACGTTTCTGTTGATCTGGTTGTTTTCGTTCAGGAACTTCGCCGTCGGCACCACGTATTCGAAAACCGAAACGGTGCAGGTGGCGCTGTTGGGATTCCTCATCCTCGGCGACAGCCTGAGCCTCGGGGCCGTCGCCGCCATCGGTGTCAGCCTGATCGGCGTGTTGGCATTATCGGTGGCCCAAACCAAGATTTCCGCCGCCAACCTGCTCACCAGCTTGACTGAAAAGCCGACCCTGATCGGGCTGGCCAGCGGCGCGTTCCTGGGTGCGTCGGTGGTGTTGTTCCGGGGCGGGGCACTGTCCTTGGGCGGCGACGGTTTCCTCATCCAGGCCGCCTTCACGCTGGCGGTATCAGTGGTCATGCAAACGGTGATGATGGGCCTGTATTTGGCCGTTCGGGAACGCGACCAGTTAAAGGCCGTTCTTGTTCACTGGCGGCCATCGCTGTCAGTGGGGGTGGCCGGCGCTTTGGCCTCGATCGGCTGGTTCACCGCATTCACGATGCAAAATGCCGCTTACGTCAGGGCCTTGGGCCAGATCGAGCTGATCTTCACCTTCATCGCCTCGGCGGTCATTTTCCGCGAAACAATCAACCGGCTGGAATTCATCGGCATCCTTTTGGTCGGCGGCGGCATCTTGATCCTGGTGCTGGCGGTCTAGTGGATAGATTCTAACGCTTGGTACCCTCTTTTGACGGCAGCGATGATCTTATCTGGATCGGCGGT